>JAKIVA010000020.1 GCA_021647265.1 Lutibacter sp. | reverse complement strand
CTGGCACATCCATGTTGACATCATTTTTAAAGCAATTGGGGCTGCAAACGGGGTGGAGTCGCGGTAATGATGAGGCATATTTTTTTCACAAACTTAATTTGTATTTGGAACGAGTTTGTAATTGTGGTTGGGATAATCCGAGACCATTTTTAAGCCTGATGGAGTGCAAATCGAAGAAAAACCAGGTGATTGATCATTTGCAAAAATCGTTGAGGTGGCCGAAATCGACCTTGTTTTACGGCCCAAGAGGTATTTTGTTAGGTAATACAGTCGAGGCTATAAATGGCGCATGGGGTTGGAAGGATCCTAGGAATACATTTACAGCCCAAATATGGCAAGAGATTTTCCCTAAGGCCAAGTTTATTCATATTTACAGAAATGGTGTAGATGTTGCCGCAAGTTTGCGAGAGCGTGAGGTTAATTCTCCTCCGCGTTTAATGTCTGTCTATTCATCTCCTCGCGTGTGTACATTAGAAGGGGGCTTTTCTTTATGGGAAGAATATATTGAACAAGCATTCTCAATTCAGTCGATGCTAGGGGAGCAAGGAATTCTGCATGTGCGCTTTGAGGACTTTATGGAGCGCCCATATGACACGCTTGATTCAATCGTACAGTTTTGTGGGTTGCAGACAGATGATGATGTAATTCAAAAGACATCTCAACTGGCTGACCCTAAAAGATCGTGTGCATTTTTAAACAACAAGGATGCTGCCGATTTTTACAGTAAGGTGAAAAACAGAAGGTGGATGAGGGAGCTCGGTTTTGATGATCTCTAATTCACTTTCTTTGGTTTATCTGTATTCAGCATGATTTTTGATAAAGGCATCATAAAAAACTTTTTACATTTAGCATCATCTTTTATAGTAAGTAAATTATTTTTACTTGTTGCTATCGCAGTAGGGGCTCGTATGTTGGGTCCCGAGCAATGGGGTATATTTTCCTATGCGTTTACCATTTTATTTATCATGCATTTATTGGGAGACTTCGGGTTTCACACTCTCATTATGCGAGAGGTGGCGAAAAGATCATTAAGTGCGCAGCAGTTTTTAAAAGTAATTTGGTCTCGTTTTTGGCTTGGGTTATTATCTATCAGTTTGGCATATTTGGCATTAAAAATAACCAATGCCGATGATCAAGTCTTATGGGTGCTGGGAATACTAAGTCTTTCGATTTTGTTGCGTCCTGTTTATGCATCGGTACGATCCTTGAGTCAGGGTTTAGAGCAGATGCAATGGACGATGGTTTTGGATGTGGCTCTGTATGGTACATTTCTTGTCGTTGTTGCGCTTGGGCTTAATCTTTTTTATTTATCTCCAATTGTCCCTGCCATTGCATGGTTTGTTGGGGTGGTAATAAGCATGGTTGCGGCTATTTATGTTTATCGTAAATGCCAGACATTGCTAATTCAGACCAATGTAAATATAGACTCATCTCAATTATCACTCATTAAAATGGCAGCACCATTTTTGATGATTAATGTTATTGTTGTGATTTTTCATCGAGTTGATGTGTTGATGCTGGAGTGGTTTCGAGGTTATGAGGAAGTTGGCTATTATAGCGTTGCTTATCAGGTGTTCGATGCTGTTGCGTTACTTCCCGGGCTTATGGTGACGGTGCTTTTTCCTCGGATGTTAAAATACAAATCTGAGCTTCGAGTGGTTTTGCCAAAGATGCTGTTTATTGTGGCTATTCTTAGTTCAATGATTGCTTTTTTTACAGTATTATCTGCTGATATGATGATAACGACAGTCTTTGGTGATTCTTATACTAAAGCTATTCCACTTGTTCCAGTACTTATGCTCGGCGTTCCTTTAATGGCCACAACAGGCGTTTTGGCGCATGTGCTGTTTACGGAGCAGAGAACCAGCTTGAGCGCATTCGCCACAGGTATTTCATTAGTGGTTAATATTGCTCTTAATTATATATTTATACCTCAGTATGGCATGATGGCAGCAGGAGTTGCTACATCGGTAACCCTTGGATTAAATTCACTTATACACATTTTGATGGTTATGAGGTGCTTCTCAGTGAATGCCCATTGCCCTAGCCTGTAATGACTCCATATTTATTGCAATTCTGGATGATGCTTGCCTATTTGTTAGGTTTAATTTTTATTCAGTATAGAATGCCATTCCGCCCTCTTATTCCAATTCAAATTATTTGTGGACCGTATTTTGTAATTCTTACGCTAATGGATGGGTGGGAGAATTCATCTATAAAAATCGCTATTCTTTTTGCTGTTTTGATTGAATAAATAGCGATATTCTTTTCCTGTAAAAATATTCAGCAGAATCAATTTTTTTTAAGTGTAAGTAATTTGCTCCAAGGCTCCAATAAATAGCTGATTTAATTTTATTATTGTCTTCATTTTTGATGGCAGTTAAAGCCTTTTGTAGAAATACTGCTGCTTTTTTATACTTTTTAAATCTGGAAAGATAATTAGCGTACTCAGAGTAGCCAATTGCTTTTTCAATCGAATAATTTTGATTTTTAGCTAACTCAATAGCTGTTAAAAGATAGTTTTTAATTTTACGTGATGTTAGGGTATCAATATCAACATTTGTTGAAAAATATAACAAACGAGTAATATTGATTAAATTTGAAAAGGATGTTTTATTTTTAATATTATTTTTAGTTAAAACAGAATCACTTTTTAAATAAAATTCCATAGCCAAATTATCCTGAAATAAGTTATAAAATAGATTCCCTTTAGTTTGATAAATTTTAGCTAATAATACCCAATTTTTAGTATTGATACTTGTATTTTCTGCTTTTTTAAAATAATATAAAGCAGAGTCTTTATTTTTAGAAATATATGAGGTTGCTTTTTTAGTTAAAGCAGTAATTTTTATTGAATCTTCTTTAACTGAAGTAGTTTGCCCAAAAGAATTAAAATGTAATAGAAAAAAAAGATACAATAATGGGGTTTTCATAATAAGCCTGTAATTATTTAAGGTGAATAATTTTTAGCGCAAAATACATAATCAAATATGTAAAAATATAATATATTGACAGCTAGATGTTTACAAGTTAAGGATAAATATTAAATAAGTGTAGTTTAAAAAAAAGAAATAATTTTATTCAACTTTTTCAATAACGTTATTAAAGAATTCATTTTCTTTAGGAACAAAACCTTTCAATATTAAAAAAACACCAAAAACCATTAATACAATACCCATAATTCGTTTTACTTTATAAGCTATTTTAGGTGTTAGTTTCTTTTTTAATTGTTTTGCCACTAATATTTTTCCAATATCAGTAATCAAATAACTAACCAAAATTATGGTAAAATAATTAAATATTTTTGTAGGGTTCATTTGTAAATTAGAACCAACAATTACAATCATTCCTAACCAAAAAGCCAATACACCAACATTTATAAAATTGAGTAAAAAGCCTTTTAAAAAAAGCTTTATATAATTTATTTTTTCAGGGAGTATAAAATCTTTACCCGGAATTATATTTTTTTGACTTTTATCTAAGTAAGTAATTAACCCATAAATTAACAATATTAAACCTCCTATGTAAAATAGGCGAGGGTCATCTTTAATTTCTTCTAATAAACTTTTGCTTCCAAAGTAGGCAATTAAAATGAAGGTAATATCGCCTAAAATTACTCCAATATCGAATATAAAAGCAGCGCGAAACCCTTTTAGAACACTTGTTTGAATTAACATAAAAAAAACAGGACCAATCATAAAGGCTAAGAAAAACCCAATAAGTATAGCGTCTTTTATTTCGTTAAATGGCATAAGCATGGTTCAATAAGAACGTTAAAATACTATAATTATTAAACATCATCATAATCAACAACAATATTTTGTGTTATAGGGTGCGCTTGACAGGTTAAAATTAACCCGTCTTTTATTTCTTCATCTGATAAAATAGCATTTTTAACCATAACGGCTTTTCCTTCAGTAACTTTTCCCAAGCAACTACTGCAAATACCTCCTTGACAAGAATATGGAGCATCAATCCCTTCTTTTAAAGCTGCGGTTAAAATAGTTGTTTTTGAATCCATTGTAAAAGTAGTTTCTTCCTCGTCAACAACTACGGTAATTTCACAGTTTCCTTCAAAGATTTTTGTAACTTCATTTTTAGAGGAGACAGGAGTTGAAAACAACTCAAAATGAATATTGGATTTTTCTAATCCGTAAGCTAATAATACATTTTTAGCACTTTCAATCATAGTTTCAGGACCACATAAAAAAGCTGAATTAAAATTACGATTGGTTAATTTATTTTTTAAAATAAAGTTGATATTTCCTTCATCAATTCTACCAAATAAAGCATTAGGTTGTTGCTCCCTACTATAAACATATTCAATATTGAAGGTTGTTGGATACTTATTTTTTAAAGTGTCAATTTCCGATTTAAAAATAGTGTCTTTTACTGTTTTATTTCCATAAACAAGAGTGAAAGTACTATTTGGTTCATTTTCTAAAGCTGCTTTAATTATTGAAATTAAAGGGGTAATACCACTACCAGCTGCAAAGCCCAAATAATTGTTGGAATTATCTTTAGAGGTTTCTAATATGAATTTTCCTTCTGGAGCAGATACTTCTAAAACATCACCTTCTTTTAATTTTGTTGTTGCAAATACAGAGAACAAACCATTTTCAATTTTTTTAATGGCAATTCTCAATTCACCACTATTTGGCGATGAACAAATAGAATAAGCTCTCCTTAGTTCTTTACCATTTATCTCTTTTCTAATGGTTATATACTGTCCGGCAATAAATTGAAAATCACCTTTTAAATTTGATGGAATTTTAAATAAAATTGAAACTGTATTTTCAGTTTCTTTTTTAACTTCTTTTATAGTGAGTTTGTGAAAATTTGACATTATCAATAATTTAAGACCACAAAAGTAATTAATCTAAATACAACTTTTTGTTAAAAATAATACCTAAGAGTTTTATACATAAGGAAATTATGTATATATTTAAAAATAAATTAAGGTGACTGAGCGGAGTCGAAGTCATAAAGGCTATCATTTCTTCTCTGCTTAATGTACGCTTCAATTATTTAATAAAATTACAAATGGGAAATCAAAAATTATACAAAGGCTCGTTGCAAACAATAATTTTAAAATTGTTAGAAGAGAATGATAAAATGTATGGCTATGAAATAACCCAAAGAGTGAAACAGCTCACCAAAGGAGAATTGAATATTACGGAAGGTGCTTTATACCCAGCATTGCACAAGTTAGAAGCTGATGGATTGTTAGATGTTGAGGTTGCAAAAGTTGATAACCGTTTGCGTAAATATTATAAACTAACCGAAAATGGCACCAAAGAAACGGTGAGTCGTTTGGCTGAAATGGAAGAGTTTTTAAAAACCATGCAAACAATAGTAAATCCAAAATTTGTATAATCCTATTAAAATTGCTCAAACTATGAAACTAACCCAAGAACAAATACAATATATTGATGATTACCTAAAACACCATAAAGTTAAATATAGGGATATTCGCATAGAATTATTAGACCATATTATGAGTAATGTTGAAGATAAAATGACTCAGGGACTTTCTTTTGACGATGCAATGATTGATATACATAAAAATTTTGGAAATTCCATGAAAATGTTTTGGAATACTGGAGTTGAGTATTCAATTTTTGCCAATGGTAATGGATTTAAAGATTTAGTTCAAACAAAAAGAGAACAGATTAATAAAAAGTATAGAAATTTATATTTTAAAGAAATCAAAAGCTTTTTTAAATCGTTTAGAAATATTATTGCTTTAGCACTAATTTTTTATTTGGATTATGTGTTATTTGAAAACGTTGCATATCGATTGTTTAAAAGAATAAACATGATTGTTTTTTTAACACCAATTATATTTTTTCTAATTTATTCAATTAGAAATTTTAGGGTTAATAACAAATCTGTTCATTTAGAATATGCTTTATTGTATTATGTTTCCCCCTTTTTTATTTTAAATATGTTGCTTCAAATTAGCAATCCAAATGGAATATTTGAATCTAGTAAAGAGTTTCAAATTGTAGTTTTGGCTATAATAGCTCCTTTAAACTTGGTGTTTTCTTATTGTGGACTACAGCTTTATAAAAGAACACATAAAAAATACACTAGAATTTTTAAGCAATTACAATCATTATGAAACTAACCTCAAACCAAATCCAACAATTGTACAAATTTACACGCCAACATTATGTTGAGCATTTTGATGTACAAACTGAATTGGTTGACCATTTAGCCAATGATATTGAACAAATATGGCAAGAACAACCAAAACTTTCATTTGAACAGGCACGAGATATTTCCTTTAAAAAATTTGGGGTTTTTGGTTTTATGGATGTTGTTGAAGCACGTTCAAAAGCGCTCAGTAAAAAATATTGGGAATTAGTTTGGAATATTTTCAAACAGTTTTTTACAATTCCACAGATTTTAATTTCAATAACAATTTTTTTAACAATAGCAATTGGGTTTGATATGTTTTCTGCTAAAAAGGTGTTACTTACAATTAGTATTGGTGTAATTTTAGCATTGTTTTTCCGATTGTATTTTTTACAAAAAGAAAAGAAAAAACGATTTAAGCAAACACAAAAAAAATGGTTGTTAGAAGAATATATTTTTAATATTGGCGGCGGTGTTGCATTTTTAAACCTATTTTTTCAGTTGGTAATTTATTCACCTAAAATAGTAACTACCAATTTTCAATTAATAATGTCTTTTATTTTAACGGTATTTATTTTATTAATTTACATTACAACGTTTATTTTACCATCAAAAATTGAAGAAATTCTTAGAAATCAATATCCCGAATACAAATTAGTGTAACAATTTTAAGTAAAAGCATACTTATTAACCATAAAGTCACAAAAACCCAATCCAAATGATAAAACGTTTTTTAACTTTAGAATGGAAACAATTTTCTAGAGCCTCCTATTTTCAAAAAGGAATTGCAATTAAAATTTTATTGGCATTTGCTGTAATTTATTTTGGAGGTAGTGCTTTAATTATGGGAGGAGCGTTGTACTTTATTTTAAAAGATGCTATACCTAAAACCGACCCTATTGTTATTGTAAACAACTTTATAATTTTTTGGTTTTTGTTTGATTTGGTTTTGAGATATTTTATGCAACAATTACCAGTTATGAATATTAAACCGTTAATGATTATTCCTATCAAAAAGAAAACAGTTATTCATTATTTATTGGGTAAAACAACCATTTCATTCTTTAATTTTTTACCACTATTTGTACTTTTTCCTTTTAGCGTGGTGTTGCTTATAAAAAATTACCCAGCTGTAAATGTGATATTTTGGTTTTTTTCAATGGGTTTTTTAACCTATTCAATTAATTTTATAAACTTCTTAATTAATAAAGTTTCTACAATTTTTTACAGTTTACTTTCCGTGTTGGTTGTGCTAATTGCGTTAGAATATTTTAAAATATTTCAAATATCAAAACCTATTGGTATTGCTTTTAACACGTTGTACAACAATCCAATATTAATTGTAATTCCAGCTTTACTGTTCGTTGTTTTATATTACATTAATTTCAAATTTATAAAAAGTGATTTTTATGTAGATGGTAAAGTTTCAAAACATATAAAAGAAGTTGAAACTACTGATTTATCTTGGATGGATCGTTTTGGAAGTGTTGCTCCTTTTTTAAAGAATGATGTAAAACTAATATGGCGAAATGCACGTCCACGGCAAGTAATGATGATGTCGTTTCTATTTCTATTTTACGGATTAATTTTTTATACCAGTCCAACCTATCAAGAAATGCCAGCCATTTTAGCATTTGCATCTATTTTTGTAACAGGTGGTTTTTTATTAACTTTTGGTCAATTGGTGCCCTCTTGGGATAGTGAATATTACAAACTATTAATGAGTCAGAATATTCCATATAAAAAATACTTAGAATCTAAGTGGTATTTAATGGTTTTTGCTGTTACACTTTCATTTATTTTAAGCACTCCATATGTATATTTTGGCTGGAAAATTTATGGAATGATTGTAGCCGGAGCATTATTTAACATTGGTTTAAACTCTTTTATTACGTTGTTTGGCGGAGCTTTAAACAGAGTTCCAATTGAGTTGAATGTAAAAGCAAAAGCATTTAGCAATACCAACGGATTTAATCCAACACAAATGCTTATTGCCTTACCCAAAATGGTATTACCAATGTTGCTGTTTTATATTCCATATAAATTTATAAATTTTGAAGCAGGACTTTTAGTTTTAGGTTTAAGTGGTGTTTTAGGGATTATCTTTAGAAATTTCTTTTTAAATAAAATTGAAAGTATTTATCAAAAAGGAAAATATAAAACTATTGCAGCGTATAACGAAAAAAATTAATCAACTTCAAAAAAATAGCAAAAATGATAACCGTAACCAATCTTACAAAAAAATATAATAATGTTCAGGTTTTAAATATTGAAGAACTAACAATTCCAAACGGACAAACTTTTGGTTTAGTTGGTAATAATGGCGCAGGAAAAACTACTTTTTTTAATTTAATACTCGATTTAATAAGTCCAACTACCGGATTTATTACCAATAAAAATATTCAAGTAAATAAAAGTGAAGATTGGAAACCTTTTACTGCTGCATTTATTGATGAGAGTTTTTTAATAGGTTACTTAACTCCAGAAGAATACTTCTATTTTATAGGTGAATTACGAGGGTTAAACAAAGCAGATATCAACGTGTTTCTACAACAATTTAAAGACATTTTTAACGATGAGATTTTAGGAAAAAAGAAGTATTTAAGAGATTTATCTAAAGGGAATCAAAAAAAAGCAGGAATCGTTTCTGCATTAATTGGAAACCCTGAAGTAATTGTGTTAGATGAACCATTTGCAAATTTAGATCCAACAACTCAAATTAGACTTAAAATATTACTAAAAGAATTGACCAAAAATAATAATTCAACAGTATTAATTTCTAGTCATGATTTAGGTCATGTAACCGAAGTTTGTGAACGTATTGTAGTGCTAGACAAAGGCAATGTAGTTAAAGATTTAAAAACTTCTAAAGAAACCCTAAAAGAATTGGAATCCTATTTCTCTGTGTAATAAAATAAATACACATAATTTTGTATTTTTACAACCCTTTAACAATAATTGTAGTAAATAATTAGTTAGAGGCGAGTAAAACATTTTCTTTTGAAAAATATTTTTAAAATAGTAGGTGCTTTTTTTATGATTCTTTTTGTTGTTGGTTGCTCAACAAAAAAAGATGCTTTTTTGAATCGGAATTTTCAGGCTATGGCTACAAAGTACAATGTGCTTTATAATGGGAATGAAGCTCTTAAAAAAGGGTTGATTGAATTAAACTCAAACTACAGTGATAATTATTGGAAGCGTCTACCTATTGAACCTTTAAAAATAGATGTATTAGCACTACCAGGAGCAAAAAATAAATCGGGTAACTCATCTATACAATTTGAAAAAGCAGAAGAAAAAGCGGTAAAAGCAATTCAAAAACATTCTATGTTAATTGCTAGACAAGAACGAAATAGCCAAATAGATGATGCGTATTTATTATTAGGAAAATCTCGCTATTACTCTAAGAGATTTGTACCAGCATTGGAAGCCTTCAATTTTGTAATCTTAAACTACCCAAATGCAGATTTGATTAATGAAACTAAAATTTGGCAAGCAAAAACCCTAATTCGTTTACAAAATGAGGAACAAGCTATTGAAAACTTAAATAAGCTATTAAAAGAAGAGGAGTTAAAAGATAAAATTAAAGAGAAAGCTCATACTGCAATTGCAATGGCCTATGTAAAAACTGATAGTTTACAACAAGTAATTAATCACTTAAAGAAAGCCGTTTTAGCTGATAATAATAACGAACAAACAGCCCGAAATTTATTTATACTTGGCCAAATTTACAGAGAAAAAAAATTAATAGATTCTTCTAATACTTCATTTCAAGAGTTAATAAATTTTAAAAAAGCTCCCTTCAAATACAAAATTCATGCATACATTGGAAAAGCAGAAAATGTTTCAACAAAAGAAGAAGCTTTAGCAAATATTGAAGTTTTAAAAAATTTATTAAAAGATAGAGATAACAGGCCTTATTTAGATAAAATATACTTTCAATTAGGTGCTTTAGAAACTCAAATAGGTATGGAGAACGCTATTGAGTATTATAAAAAATCTTTACAAGCCAGTAAAACAACTGATTTACAAAAAGAGATTACATACCAAGCTATTGGAGATTTGTATTTTGACAAAGCTAAGTTTATTACTGCAGGATTATATTATGATAGTATTTTAAATATAACCAAAGAAAAATACACCAAACGCATAAGACGTTTAACCAGAAAGCGAAATAATTTAAATGAAGTTATTTTTTATGAAAAAATTGTAAAAACAAATGATAGTATCCTAAAAGTTGCTTCAATGAGTAAAGAAGAGCAAACTGCCTTTTTTACAGGATATATTGAAAAACTTAAAGCCAATGAAGAATTACAACAACAACAAATAAATACAGGTTCAGGGATTTACAGCCTAAATACAACAAAGAATGAAAATTCAAATACGGGAAAATGGTATTTTTATAATATTCAAGCTGTAGGTTTTGGAGAACAAGAATTTCAACGTATTTGGGGAAATAGACCTTTGGAAGATAATTGGCGCTTGAGTGATAAAACGCAACTTAATTTAGACAATAAAACAAATATTGCTCAAAAAGAGAATGTAATAAGTGTCTCTGAAAAATTAAAACTACCTTACTATTTAGATAAAGTAATAACGAGTAAATCTAAAATTGATAGTATTACAAAAGAGAGAAATGAGGCTTATTTTAAATTAGGGATTATTTATAAAGAGCAATTTAAAGAGTTTGCTTTGGCAACGGATAAATTAGAAAAATTACTTACATTTAACCCTGTTTCAACATTATTATTACCAGCAAAATATCATTTGTACAAAATTTATAGTAATCAAAACAATAAAAAAGCTATTTTTCTAAAAAATGATATCATTAATACGTATCCAGAGTCGAAATATGCTAAAATTATTTTAAACCCAAATGAAGTTTTAAATAACGATTCTGAAATTACCCCAGAAGATGAGTACGCAACCGTTTTTTATAAATATAAAGACAAACTGTTTGAAGAAGTAATTAAAAAAACAACTATTGCAATAAGTAAATATGAAGGTGAAAAAATAGTCCCAAAATTTGAACTATTAAGAGCCTATGCAATAGGAAAAAAAGAAGGATTAGAAGCTTTTAAAAAAGCACTAGATTTTGTTGCTATGAATTACCCAAATACTGAAGAAGGAAAAAAAGCATTAGAGGTAATAAACACTATAAAAACTAAAATATAAAACAAACCCTAAAAATAGCAATATTATGTTTTCAGAAAAAAAAGACAAGCAATCACAAGTATTAGAGAGAAATATTATTGGGAAAAACACATCAATCATAGGAGATGTTATTTCTGAAGGAGATTTTAGAATTGACGGAAAAGTTGAAGGCACCATAAAAACAACAGGAAGAGTTGTTATAGGAAAAACAGGAAGCATAAACGGTAAAGTAACGTGTGATAATGCAGATATTGAAGGTAAATTTTCAGGAGAATTAACAGTAAATAACCTACTTACTTTAAAAGCAACAGCAACTATTTCTGGAGATGTAATAATTAGTAAATTATCTGTAGAGCCAGGAGCTGAATTTAATGCATCTTGTAGCATGAAAGGATCAGTTAAAGAATTAAAAAGTGAACAAACCAAAAAAGAAAGAACAGCTTAATAAATATCTACAATTAACTAGTGTTGTGTTTCAAATGGGTATCACCATTTATTTAGGTACGTATTTTGGGAAATGGCTAGATAATTATTTTCAAACTTCAAATAAAACATTTTTAATTATTACAACAATGTTAGCTTTAGTTGTTTCAATATGGAATGTTTTAAGACAGTTGAAAAGAATAAATGAAAAATATGACTAAATCAATATTCAGTTTTTGTGTAAAACTATTACTTATTGTGAGTGTTGTTTTTGGTATTCATATAGGTGTCTTATTTCTTTTAAAGATTCCATTATTTGAGAATAAAATTATTCCAGCCTATATTGTAAATGTTATTTTAGCAATTGTAATTTATATTGGCTTAATTAAACTAAAAAAAAATAATGAACAGATACTTGGGTTTATTTTTTTAATTGGGAGTTTTCTAAAATTTAGTATTTTCTTTCTTTATTTTTATCCAGCCTATAAGCAAGATGGTAATATGAGTACATTAGAAGCTACTTCATTTTTAATACCTTATTTTGTATGTTTAACAGTTGAAATATTTTATTTATCTAAACTGTTGACCAGTAAGTAGTAATGCCATAATTATTTACTAAAAAACAGCATCTTATTATCTCAAAAAATAGTTTTGGTTTCTAATTTAAAAACATATATTTGCAAAATATTTTTAGGCACCACTAGTAATAAAGTGATATGTACAGAATTAACGTAGTAAAAACCCTTACATTACTATTTTTAGTAATAACATTCTCAGTAAATGCACAACATGAAGCAACTAAAACTTCTCATGAAGAAAAGGCATTACCTGAAAAAGATTTTAAAACTGAATTAAAAGAAGAAATAAGACATCACGTTAAAGATTCATATTATTTTGATTTTAACTCAAATTCTGAAACGGGAGAATATAATGGATTTTCATTGCCAGTTATTTTATTTGATGACGGACTACAAGTGTTTATGTCTTCAAAATTTAAACACGGAAAAGAATTAGCTGAAGTTGATGGGAATTACTACAAACTATATCACAATAAAATTTATAAAACAGATGCATCAGGAGAATTATCATTTGATGAACATCATCACCCAACAAATATAAAGCCATTAGATTTTTCAATCACCAAAGGAGTTTTAAGTATTATCATAGTTTCTCTTATTGTGTTCCTAATATTTTCTAGTTTGGCTAAATCGTATGCTAAAAATGGCTCAATACCAAAAGGAATTGGTCGGTTTTTTGAGCCGTTAGTTATTTATATAAGAGATGAGATAGCTATTCCTAGTATTGGACACAAACATTATAAAAAGTACATGCCGTTTTTATTAACAGTTTTCTTTTTCATTTGGTTTTCAAATTTAATAGGAATCACTCCTTTTGGAATGAATATAACAGGAAACTTGGCAGTAACAGCAGCACTGGCTTTATTAACATTTTTAATTACACAATTTACATCAAAAAAGAATTATTGGTTACACATATTTTGGATGCCAGGAGTACCATGGCCAATGAAAATTGTGTTAGCTCCAATTGAATTGTTGGGTATTTTTATTAAGCCATTTGCATTAATGATGCGTTTGTACGCCAATATTTTTGCAGGCCATATAGTTATTTACAGTATACTTGGTTTATTATTTGTATTTAAAAGTTATATAGGAGGAAGTTTAAGTTTTGCTTTGGCATTGGTAATTTCAATTTTAGAATTATTGGTAGCCATATTGCAAGCATATATATTCACAATGTTATCAGCACTGTATTTTGGGTTTGCATCTGAAGAACATGAAATGGAGCATACGGAATAAATTTAAAAAATGAATGTTTAATTAATTAATATATATATTATGGAAATTCCAGTAATGGTAGGAGCAGGTTTAATAGTAATTGGAGCAGGTATTGGTATCGGTAAAATCGGTGGTTCTGCTATGGACGCAATTGCTCGTCAACCTGAAGCATTTGGAAAAATTCAAACAGCAATGTTGATTGCAGCAGCCCTTGTAGAAGGTTTAGCTTTTGCAGCATTATTTGCAGTTTAATTTTTAAAAGCAAAAGCTGTAACGGTTGGTTATAGCTTTTTGCTTTAATTTAAAACAATTTTATTTTATTATGGAAAAATTAATAAACGACTTTTCTTACGGATTGTTTTTTTGGCAATCACTACTATTTATAGTTTTATTACTATTACTTAGGAAATTTGCTTGGAAACCAATTTTAAATGCAATAGATGAGCGAGAAGAAGGTATTAAAAGCGCACTAGAAGAAGCAGAAAACGCTCGTAAAGAAATGCAAAATCTAACAGCCGATAATGAACGCATTTTAAAACAGGCGCGTATTGAACGTGATGCGCTTTTAAAAGAAGCAAGAGAGATGAAAGAAAGCATTATTTCTGAAGCTAAAGGCGCTGCTCAAATACAAGCAACTAAAGTGATAGAACAAGCTCAAGCAACAATACAAGCAGAAAAACAAGCAGCAATTACAGATTTAAAAAATCAAGTTGCAGAATTATCTTTAGGTATTGCAGAAAAAGTAGTAAGAGAAGAATTATCTGATAAAAACAAGCAAATTAAACTTGTTGAAGATATGTTAAAAGAAGTAACTATTAGTTAATTGAATTCAAATGAGTGGATCTAGAGCAGCAGTACGATACGCAAAGGCAATATTAAGTTTTGCACTTGAACAGCATAAAGAAACTGAAGTAAATACAGATATGTTGTTAATTGCGAACACAATTGATGAAAGTAAAGAGTTACAATTGTTTCTAAACAATCCAATTATCAAATCTGAACTAAAGAAAAAGGCATTAAATAAAGTTTTTTCAACAAAAATTACAACTTTAACATCCAGCCTTATTAATCTTTTAATAGATAATAAAAGACTCTCTATTATAGAGGATGTAGCAAAAAAATATACCATTCTTTTTGATAGCTTAAAAGGGATAGAAGTAGCCAAAGTTACAACTGCAATTTCTTTGACAGATGATTTAAACAGACAGGTTTTAAATAAAGTTAAAGAAATTACAGGAAAACAAGCAACAATTGAAAATGTAGTAAATCCAGATATTATAGGAGGGTTTATTTTACGTATAGGAGACATACAATACGATGCAAGTATTGCAAATAAATTAGAAGTATTAAAAAGGCAATTTGAAGACGAAAGTCTTAGTTTAAAATTGTAGAAATTTAGTTTTAAAAAAAATAAAAAATGGCATCAATAAAACCAGCTGAAGTATCAGCGATTTTAAAACAACAATTAGCAGGGTTTGAAGGTTCAGCATCTTTAGATGAAGTAGGAACAGTACTAGAAGTGGGTGATGGAATAGCACGTGTATATGGTTTGGCAAATGTTCAATACGGAGAACTAGTTGAGTTTGAAGATGGATTGGAAGCAATTGTATTAAACTTAGAAGAAGATAATGTAGGTGTTGTATTATTAGGGCACTCTAAGGCAATCAAAGAAGGATCTATAGTAAAACGTACCAAAAAAATTGCTTCTTTACAAGTTGGAGAAGGTATAGTAGGGCGTGTAGTTAACACATTAGGGATTCCAATTGATGGTAAAGGTCCAATACAAGGAGAAACCTTTGAAATGCCATTAGAGCGTAAAGCTCCAGGTGTTATTTATAGAGAACCTGTAACAGAACCATTACAAACAGGTTTAAAAGCAGTTGACGCTATGATTCCAGTTGGTAGAGGTCAACGTGAACTTATTATTGGTGACCGTCAAACTGGTAAATCAACTGTGGCAATTGACACCATTATCAATCAGAAAGAATTTTATGATGCGGGTACTCCGGTATATTGTATTTATGTTGCTATAGGTCAAAAAGCATCTACAGTAGCTGCAATTGCTAATTTATTTGAAGAAAAAGGAGCAATGGCATACACCACAATAGTTGCTGCCAATGCTTCAGATTCGGCATCAATGCAAGTATATGCACCAATGGCAGGAGCTGCAATTGGTGAATATTTTAGAGATAGAGGTCATCCGGCATTAATTGTTTATGATGATTTATCTAAACAAGCAGTAGCCTATCGTGAAATTTCGTTATTATTACGTCGCCCACCAGGACGTGAAGCATACCCAGGAGATGTATTTTACTTACATTCACGTTTATTAGAGCGTTCAGCAAAAGTTATTAATGATGATATGATTGCCTCTCAAATGAATGATGTACCAAATTCAATAAAAAGCATGGTAAAAGGAGGAGGTTCTTTAACAGCTTTACCAATTATTGAAACTCAAGCAGGAGATGTATCAGCATATATACCAACAAACGTAATTTCTATTACTGATGGTCAAATATTCTTAGAGTCTGATTTATTTAATTCAGGTGTACGTCCGGCAATTAATGTAGGTATTTCAGTATCTCGTGTTGGAGGAAATGCTCAAATTAAATCTATGAAAAAAGTAGCAGGTACTTTAAAATTAGATCAAGCACAATACCGAGAGTTAGAAGCATTTGCTAAATTTGGATCAGATTTAGATGCTGCCACTTTGAATGTGATTGAAAAAGGAAAACGTAATGTTGAGATTTTAAAACAAAATCAGAGTGACCCTTTTACAGTTGAAGATCAGATTGCAATTATTTATGCAGGTTCAAAAAACTTATTAAGAAGTGTTCCTGTTGATAAAATAAAAGAATTTGAAAAAGATTATTTAGTGTATTTAAATGCAAAACATAGAGATACTTTAGATATTTTAAAGGCAGGAAAATTAACCGATGAGGTTATAGATACATTAACGAACGCAGCTAAAGAAATTTCTGCAAAATACGCATAATTAAGATTTTAGTATTGAGTATTGAGAGGTGTAATTCTCAATACTTAATACTCAATACTAAATACTAAATATAAATGGCAAACTTAAAAGAAATACGTAATAGAATTACATCCATTGGTTCAACAATGCAAATTACCAGTGCCATGAAAATGGTATCAGCAGCAAAGTTGAAAAAAGCACAAGATGCAATTACTAAAATGCGACCGTATGCTAATAAGTTAACAGAACTTTTACAAAGTTTAAGTGCAACATTAGACAGTGAGATAGGTGGAGTTTATTCTGAGCAAAAAGAAGTTTCAAAAATATTATTAGTTGTAATCACTTCCAATAGAGGTTTATGTGGAGGCTTTAATTCGTCGATAGTTAAAGCTACAATTAGTAATATAGAAGAAAATTATAAAAATAAACAGGTTGACCTTTTAACTATTGGTAAAAAAGGAGACGCTATTTTAGCAAAAAACTATACTGTTGTTGAAAATCATAATGAAATTTATGAAGAATTAACATTTGACAATGTTGCGGTTATTGCTGAAAGAGTAATGGATTTATTTGCTTCGGGTGAATATGACAAGGTTGAGTTGATTTATAATAGATTCAAAAATGCAGCAACACAGATTGAAACTATTGAGCAGTTTTTGCCAATTGAACCGGTAAAAGAAGCTATAAAGGTAAATACAGATTATATTTTTGAACCATCAAAAGCAAAAATTGTATTGGAATTGATTCCAAAATCTTTAAAAACACAATTGTATAAAGCAATTAGAGATTCTTTTGCTTCTGAACACGGTGCTCGTATGACCGCAATGCATAAGGCAACAGATAATGCAACGGAATTAAGAGACGATTTATTATTAAAGTATAATAAAGCACGTCAGGCAGCAATTACCAATGAAATTCTTGAAATTGTTGGTGGTGCGGAGGCTCTAAACAATTAGGCGCAGCCAAATGTTTAAAAAGAAGCGGAGGCTCTAAACAATTAGGCGCAGCCAAATGTTTAAAAAGAGCAGAGCCCTTAAAAATTCGTAAAATTTAAATTAGTTAATATTCAAAAGAGTTTATCATATTTTTGATAAGCTCTTTTAGTTTGGTACATACTTTGTATATATTTGATTAAAAATAATATTATGAACAAATCAGCAGGTTTTTTAATTTCAGTAATTATCCTTTTAACATTTTCTTTTTGTAGTGCTTCAAAAAATACATTTCAAAAGAGCCCTCCTTTTAAAGTTATGAAAGTTACTTATAATAGTTGGGTTGGTGGACAACCAGGAGTTAGAGGAATTACTATTCATATTACAATCGATAATCCTAAAATTAATTTAGATACGGTTTTCTTCAGAAAAATGAAAATGAAATTAAAAAAAGACTTTAGTGCTACAGCTAATACTTTTGTAGGAAGTTTTACGCTTCACAATAAAGAACATGATTTTATTTTAGATAAAAATTCAACAAAAGAATTTGGGAATACGCCACCTAAAACATCGTTAAACATACCTTTTAAATTAAAAAATAATGAAGCGGTTGTAAGCTATATTTATAACGATAAAACGTATTTTTATAAGGTGAACAATATTATTGAAGTAAAAGTAGTACAATACCCTATTCAGAAAAATCAATAAAACAGAATCTTAATAATCAATGACTTACACTTTTTTTGTTGTGCTTTAAAATTTGTGGCATAAAAATTGAAACTGTAAAGGTGTAACCAAAAACAAATGATTATGAGAACGTTAAAATTACTTTTCACAACCGTAGTAGCCGGAATATTGTTTACATCATGTAGCGTTATAATTGATGAGTTTAATGACCCATACTATGTAAATTTGGAAGATGTTGTAACGGCATACGATTTATGGTATATAGATTACAATCAAACAACTGGAATTGGAGACGTTCCTTTTTTATCAAAAGCTTTTACAATATCATTTATAAATGGAAAACTATACGCAAATAATAACTTAGTTGGAATTGGAACTACAGGAAATGGATATGGTATTTTAGTGGGATATTACGATACCTTTAATGGAAGTTTAGAAATAGACCATGATTTAGATGGATATTTTAATTTTGAAGTTGTCCAGTTATCAGCTGATAGACTAAAATTAATAGATAATTACAATAATGTAAGCTATTATTTAGAAGGTTATCAGAAATATAGTTTTGATTTTGATCAAATATTTTATGATAATATAGAATATTTTTTACAAGAATATGACGTTTGGGAAAAAACAGATGTAAGTACCACAGGTAATTTAAATGAATTTGATAATGAAAATTATTTGGCTTTTACACCTGAAAATATAACAACATTTTATTCTTCTCAAGATAATATTGGCACAAATATTGATGAGGTGTATTGGGATTATGTAGGAAGTTACTCCGTAGCAAATGTACAAGGATATGACAATCTAAAAATTTTAACATTAGATTATGATTCTGTGGGCAATGAGGAGTTTGAGTTAACCGTTATAAATGATGAAAAGATTAGTTTGTACCACATAAATTCTGGGACAACGTATGAGTTTACAGGAGTTGGATATATTCAATATTTAAAATCTAGTTCAACCAAAGAAACGGTAAGAAATGAAGGTAGAAAACGAACTAAAGTAACAAGAGAAACAAAAATAAGAAGAAATTTAAAATAAAGTTTGGTTAGTTGATTTTTGGTTGGTTATTTTTATAACCAATTAAGTCAAACCGCTCCTGCCAAGGAGCGGTTTTTTTGTACCTTTATAATTTAAAATAAAATAATAATGAATAATAAAACAGCATTTATTACAGGGGCAACTTCCGGAATTGGAAAAGCAACAGCACAATTTTTTGCCAAAAATAAGATACGATTAATACTGTGCGGAAGACGAAGTGACCGTTTAGCTCAGCTAAAAAAAGAATTAGGGGATCTAACCGATGTTACTACTTTACAATTTGATGTTAGTAATAGAGATGAAGTTTTTAAAGCGATAGCATCACTTCCAAAGGAATTTCAAAAAATAGATATTTTAATAAATAATGCAGGTAATGCTCATGGTTTAAGCACCATTCAAGAAGGAAATTTAGATGATTGGGATGCAATGATAGATATAAATATTAAAGGTTTGTTGTATGTTTCAAGAGCTATACTTCCAAAAATGATTGATAGAAATAATGGTTTTGTAGTTAACATTGGCTCTATTGCAGGAAAAGAAGTGTACCCAAATGGAAATGTGTATTGTGCGTCAAAGTACGCAGTTAATGCTTTAAATAAGGCTATGAGAATAGATTTAAACAACTATAATATTAGAGTAGCTGCCATTCACCCTGGTGCCGTTGAAACTGAATTTTCAGAAGTTCGTTTTAAGGGAGATAAGGAAAGGGCTAAAAACGTATATAAGGGATTTAAAGCACTGGAAGCTGAAGATATTGCCGATATCATTTATTTTGTAGTAACAAGGCCGTACCACGTTAATATAGAAGATTTAGTAGTATATCCAACAGCACAGGCAAGTGCAACTATTTTAAATAAGGAATAACGATTTAAAATGATTAACAAGCGGTTATTAATTAAAAATTTGTTAGCTCATAATGATGAGAATAGCTTTTATGACAAAAAGCAAAAAATATCATTAGATACGAATGAAGGAAAAGCTAAATTTTTAAAACATGTTTGTGCATTATCGAATTCAAACCCCAACAATAATTCATATATAGTTATTGGTGTTGAAGATCAAACAAATAAGATTGAAGGAGTTGATTTTTTTGATGATAGTAAAATTCAAAATCTTATTAATTCCTATTTTGAAAACCCACCACAAATTCAATATGAAAATATTCCTTTTCCTAGGCTGCCTAGACATAAGGTTATAGGCTTAGTAACAATTCATTCTAATAATAAAGTTACGTATTTAAAAAAAGCTATTTGGAAGTATGTAAAAGGAAGAATTTTCTTCAGAAGAGGTAGTAATTCTATGTCAACTTTAGGAAAGTTTGAACTAAAAAATACAAATCAGGCTATTGTTGAAGCTATAGAAATTAATGCGAGTAACAATATTGAATTAACATTAGATGGTGTTTTTGACTTTTTTAAACGGCACAAAAAAATATTTCATCCAACATATAAAGTTTTTAACGAACAATTTGTGTTATGTTGGGCAGGAGAAAAAAAGAAAGTAGGAGACAAAGTATTTTATTCTCGTGTAGATATTGAATTAATTAATGAACGAGTACGGCTTTTTTATTCGGCTTTAGATGAGGTAAAAATTGAATACAACCATAGGTCATTTATTATTACTGAATACGTTTATTTAAGAATTAAAGATGATTTTGATTACTACCCATTTGAAAAAACAGTAATTCATTTTAAAGATAATGGTAAACATGATATTGTTAGCGAACTAATATTTCAGCCTCCTAAATTTAACAAAACAGTTTTACTTCACATATTTAATAATTGCAATGCAATTTTAATGAAATTAAAAAATAAAACACCACTTACTGAGCGTGAGTTATTTGATTTACAAGAATTACCAACCAATTATATGATTTGTGTTTTAAATAAAATTAAAGGAGCAAAACTTAAGTTAGAAGAAGCACGAGAAATTTTGAGAAACTTAGAAGATAAATCTACTTATATTAAGTATAAAGAAGCAGTTAGAGTTTTAAGAAAAGTAAAAAATAAATAAAAGAGGTTGTCTAAAAATAATTATACTTGTCATTTTGAACAAAGTGAAAAATCTCAATATTTTGATATACAGACATCTAATTTTAAGAAGATTCTTCATTTACATTCAGAATGACACTTTTTAGACAACCCCTTTTATTTAGTGTAAAATTTTACTACAAGTCAAATTTAATACCTTGTGCTAAAGGTAATTCGGTAGTATAGTTTATAGTATTTGTTTGTCTTCTCATATAAACTTTCCAGGCATCAGAACCAGATTCTCTTCCGCCTCCAGTTTCTTTTTCACCACCAAAAGCACCACCAATTTCAGCACCAGAAGTTCCAATATTTACATTCGCAATACCACAATCTGAACCTGCTTGAGATAAGAATTTTTCAGCTTCACGTAAATTGTTGGTCATAATAGCAGAAGAAAGCCCTTGAACAACGCCATTTTGAATTTCAATAGCATTTTCAACATCACCTGAATATTTTAATAAATATAAAACGGGTGCAAAAGTTTCATTTTGAACTATTTCGAAGTGATTTTCAGCTTCTGCAATTGCAGGTTTAACATAGCAACCACTTTCATAACCTTCACCACTTAACACACCACCTTTAACTACCAAATTTCCACCTTCCTCAACTACTTGTTGTAACGCGTTTTTATACATTTCAACAGCCGCTTTATCAATTAAAGGCCCTACATGATTATTTTCATCTAAAGGATTTCCAATACTCAATTGTTTATAAGCATCAACCAATGAATTTTTTACTTTATCGTATATAGATTCATGTATAATTAATCTGCGCGTTGAAGTACAGCGTTGTCCAGCAGTTCCAACAGCTCCAAAAACAGCTCCAATAATTGTCATTTTAATATCTGCATCTGGAGTTACAATAATAGCATTGTTTCCTCCTAATTCTAATAAAGATCTTCCTAAGCGTTCCGCAACTGTTTTGGCAACTATTTTCCCCATTCTAATAGAACCAGTAGCCGAAATTAGAGCAACACGTTTATCAGTAGTCATATATTCACCTACTTTATAATCTCCATTTACAATGCAAGAAATACCTTCCGGTAAATTGTTTTCTTTTAATACGTCAGCAATAATATTTTGACAAGCAATGCTACATAAAGGAGCTTTTTCTGAAGCTTTCCATATACAAACATCACCTGCAATCCAAGCTAGAGCAGTATTCCAAGCCCAAACAGCAACAGGAAAGTTAAATGCTGAAATTATTCCTACAATTCCTAAAGGGTGATATTGATCGTACATTCTATGCCCTGGGCGTTCTGAATGTAGGGTAGAACCTTGCAATTGTCGTGATAATCCAACAGCAAAGTCGCAAATATCTATCATTTCTTGCACTTCACCCAAACCTTCTTGTAACGATTTTCCCATCTCATACGAAACTAGTTCACCTAAAGGTTGTTTTAATTCACGTAGTTTTAAACCAAATTGGCGAACTATTTCACCACGCTGAGGCGCAGGTTTTAATCTCCAAGTTTTAAAAGCGTTTTGAGCTATCTCAATAACAGTTTCAAAATCATCTTTGGTTGTTGTAGTTACTTTTGCAATCAAACGTCCATCTACCGGTGAGAAAGACTCAATAGTTTCACCGTTTCCAAAGAAATTAGAACCGGTTGATGTTCCATTATTTAAGTTTTGAACTCTTAATTTAGAGAGTGTTTTTTGTATTGTTTTTTCTATAGTTGTTTCCATAATATGGATTTGTTTTAATAAAATGATGTTGCAAAATTACAAATAATAAATGTTATAAAAAGAAATGCCGCTTCAAATTTGAGGCGGCATTCTTCATTCAATATTTGGTAACCAACCAAATAATAAACCAACTAAAACTTATAATTTAATCCTGTATAAACTCCTAGGTAGTACGGTTGAATACTTCCAGCGTTTTTAGAAAATGTGTTTGTTTGAACTTTAAACATAGGAGAGATGTTGATATATAGATTTTTATGGATTGAATAATCTACATCTAATCCAATATTACCACTAAAATTTACAGATCTTAAATTGTTAGAAGAACCTAAACTTTGTGAGAAACTACTTGTTTCAATAAAAACTTCATCTCTATTTAAAAGAAGTGTACTAAAACCACCAACTAAATTTACACCTAATTTACCATTGGTAACATTGTATTTTATTTCTACAGGAATTTCTACATAACCAAATAGTTGGTTTATACTTCCTGTATTGTTAATATCTTTAGATGAAATATTACTGTTTTTACTTGAAAGAGGAGCGCTTGAAAGATTAGAAAAGCCAACAACAGCAATGCCAGGAGTTATATACACGTCACTGGTTGTATATCCTAAATTAATAAGATTAACACCAGATTGTACACTGAATTTATTGTTAAGTTTGTATGCAAATTTGACACCATATGAATAGGAAGAATTTCCAGAAGTTGGATTTTCTTTAAACTGAGAATCAATTCCAGATCCATTACCAAATGAGTTGATATAAATTGGCGCAAAAATTGTTGCAACAGATAATTTGCCTTTTAAAAAATCTTTACCTAAAACTTTGTCATTAATCGTATTTTTCAGCGGTAAATTTTCATTATCGGTTAAAGAGTAATACCTGTTTAACTGTTTTTTTGTTGCCGTGTTTTCTTCAGGATGATTATCATTATTGTTATATGCATCATCAATATTCTCGAAACTTAAAATATTTTTTTCGTTTTCAAACTCAAGAATAC
Organism: Lutibacter sp.; assembly: GCA_021647265.1. Classification (GTDB taxonomy): domain Bacteria; phylum Bacteroidota; class Bacteroidia; order Flavobacteriales; family Flavobacteriaceae; genus Lutibacter. The sequence goes on along the minus strand of JAKIVA010000020.1, from coordinate 21,558 downwards.
TTTTTACTGATTTTTTGTCGTTTGTGGTAGTAGATTTTACAATGGTATTTTTATTATTTAAAGTATCCTTATTCTTTAATTCCTCCTTTTGTTTGTCAGTATTAAAAATCAAATTTTTAGTAAAGTTATTTGTAGGAAGTAAAAAAATAGTGCCAATGCTAAAGAATAAAATAAGGAGTGCGGCAACACTTGAAACTTTAACCCAAATAGGGGTGCGACGTTTTTTTGAAGTTGAAGCTAACTGCTTTTCAATGGCGTTCCACGAGTTATTTGGAGGATAAACCTCAAAATCTTTTAAATTCTCTTGGAATATTCTATCAATATTTTTATAATCTTTCACTACTACCTTAATTAATCTTAAACAGATTGTTGTTCTTCTTGATGCAATTCAATTTTGTTCTTTAAAATGGCTCTTGCTCGGGCTAAATTTGATTTGGACGTACCCTCAGCAATATGCAACATTTTAGAAATTTCTTTATGTGAAAAGCCATCTAATACATATAGGTTAAAAACCATTCTGTATCTATCAGGCAATTCCTGTATCAGATTTAGCAAAAAATCCAAAGAAATTTCGTCATCATCAACATCAACAATCACTTCATCAGGTATCTCCTCTGTAACAACAATGTTTAACACATTTTTTTGTCTATATTTTAACAAAATAGTGTTAACCATAATTCGCTTTAACCAACCTTCAAAAGAACCTTTAAATTTAAACTGCCCAATTTTATTAAAAATGGTAACAAAACCATCTTGAAAGTTATCCTGAGCCTCTTGTTTATTTTTAGAGTACTTTAAGCATATTGAAAACAACTTACCAGCAAAAAGCTGGTAAATTTCTTCTTGTGCCTTTCGATCGTTTTTAGCACATTGTTTTATGAGTTTATTTAAACCCAAAAGCAACTGTTTTAATTGTTAATAAGATACCTAAAAAGATAATAGGTTGCGTAAATTTACATTACTTTTGTGATGTTTCCCAAAATTTATGAAAAGAAATACGTTTTTTAACATTCATAATGCCAATGATTTTGCGAGAATTTCTCTTGAGATATTTAAATTCCAAGCTGAAAACAATTCAGTTTACAAAGAATTTATAAACTACTTACACATTGATATAAGAGATGTTAAAAACATAAGCCAAATACCTTTTTTGCCTATCCAGTTTTTTAAATCTCACAAAATTATTTCTTCAAAAGAAAAAATACAACAATTGTTTTTAAGCAGTGGAACTACTGGAAATAAGCAAAGTAAACATTTTGTAACTGACATAAGTGTTTATGAAAAAAGCTTTGAAAAAGGATTTGAATATTTTTATGACTCTATAGAAAATTACACAATTTTAGCTTTATTACCCTCCTATTTAGAGCGAGAAGGATCTTCATTAATTTATATGGTAAATAGTTTTATTAAAAATTCTAAGAAACCTAAAAGTGGCTTTTATCTAAATAATTTGGATGAATTATATGAGAATTTATTAGAATTAGATAAAAACGGTGAAAAAACACTATTAATTGGAGTTTCCTTTGCCTTGCTAGACTTGGTTGAAAAATATAAATTTCAACTAAAAAACACTATTATTATGGAAACAGGGGGTATGAAAGGTAGAAGAAAAGAATTAATTAGAGAAGAATTACATCAAATTTTGTGTGAAGGTTTTGGAGTGAAAAAAATTCATTCAGAGTATGGAATGACTGAATTGTTAAGTCAGGCGTATTCTAAAGGAAATGGAATTTTTGAATGTCCGCCATGGATGAAAATTTTAATTCGTGATACTGAAGATGCTTTAACCTTATTGCCAAAGGGAAAATCAGGGGGGATTAATGTGATAGATTTGGCAAATATAAATTCATGTTCATTTATTGCCACACAAGACTTGGGTAAAACATATGCTAACAATACATTTGAAGTTTTAGGACGGTTTGACAACTCAGATATTAGAGGTTGTAATTTAATGGTAATGTAACTCTACTGTCATTCCTACCTTGGTAGGAATGACAATGAAATAATAACCTATACCCGTTGTGCATTATAACTTTTTAAATCTACTGTTACCTCGGTTCGAGCCTGTCTGCCGACAGGCTCAGTAGAACTATCGAGAACGCTGTTTGTAAATAAAAAACCTATTCTCGATACTAATTTTAAGTCAAAAAAGGCTAAAATTCATCTGCCTAACCGGCAGACAGGCTCGAATTGACGGAATTTTATCATAAAGCACAACGGGTTACCTATGATATTACTTTCAACAAAAAATAACTTTTTTTACCGCGTTGCAACAGTACATATTTATCAGCGATTAAATCGGAAGTTGTAATAACGCAATCTTCTTTTACTTTTTCTTTATTTACTGAAATTGAGTTTTCTTTTAGTGCTCTTCGTACTTCTCCGTTTGATTTTAAGAATCCGTTTTCTGCAAAAGCAGGAATAATATCCAATCCGTTTTCAATGAGTTCACGTTTAATTTCAGCTTGAGGAACACCATCAAAAACATCTAAAAAAGTTTGTTCATCTAATGCTTTTAAATCGCTAGCAGTTGATTTTCCAAATAAAATAGCTGAAGCTTTTATGGCGTTATCATAAGCTTCTTTCCCATGCGTCATTATGGTTACTTCTTCTCCAATTTTCTTTTGAAGAATTCGTAAATGAGGAGCTTCTTTATGTTCTGCTGTTAAGGTTTTAATAGTTTTTTCATCTAAAAAAGTAAAAATTTTAATATATTTTTCAGCATCTTCATCAGATGAATTTAACCAATATTGATAAAATTTATAGGGAGAAGTTCTATTGGCGTCTAACCAAATGTTTCCACCGGCAGTTTTACCAAATTTAGAACCATCTGCTTTGGTAATTAATTTACAGGTTAGCGCATAAGCTTTGCCTTGTGCTTTTCTTCTTATTAATTCGGTTCCTGTTGTAATATTTCCCCATTGATCTGAACCTCCCATTTGAAGCATACAATTTTTTTCTTTGTATAAATGGTAAAAATCATATCCTTGAAATAATTGATAGGTAAATTCTGTAAAACTCATTCCTGTTTTAGCTTCAGAATCCAAACGCTTTTTTACAGAATCTTTTGCCATCATATAATTTACGGTAATATGTTTTCCAACATCACGCACAAATTCAATTAATGAAATTTCTTTCATCCAATCGTAATTATTAACCAATTGTGCGGCATTTTTAGTGGCGCTATCAAAATTTAAAAAACGAGCTAACTGACTTTTTACACCTGCAATATTTTTATTTAAAGTAGCTTCGTCTAACAAATTACGTTCATCAGATTTCCCGGAAGGATCACCAACCATTCCTGTAGCTCCACCAACCAATGCGATAGGATTATGGCCTGCTTTTTGAAAATGCATAAGCAATATAATTGGGACCAAACTTCCAATATGTAAGGAGTCTGCAGTTGGGTCAAAACCAATATATCCTGTCGTTTTATTTTTTAAAAGGTATTCTTCGGTTTCAGGCGTAATGTCGTGTAACATGCCTCTCCAACGTAATTCTTCAACAAAATTCATTTTTAAAATTTTAATTTTTAGCAAATATAAAATTTTAGTTGTTAGTAATTTATTTTTAACCCTTAGTTTTTTATATTTTCGTTTTATGATTTTAGTTACAGGAGGTACAGGTTTGGTTGGCTCACATTTATTATATCAATTGGTGTTGAAAAATAATACGGTGAGAGCCATCCATAGAAAAAATAGCAATTTAAATGCTGTAAGAAAGGTTTTTAGTTATTATTCAGCTGATTTTGAAACTCTTTTTGATAAAATAGAGTGGATTGAAGCCGATATTACAGATGTGTATTCGTTGGAAAAAGCCTTTAAAAATGTAACAGAGGTTTATCATGCAGCGGCATTAATTTCTTTTAATCCAAAAGATAACAAAGCAATGCGCAAGGTTAATATTGAAGGAACCTCTAATATTGTAAACCTTTGTATTGCACAAAAGGTGAGAAAATTATGTTATGTTAGTTCAATTGCAACTATTGAAAAATCTATAGATAATAAAATTATAGATGAAAATTGCGAATGGAATATAGAGTTAAACAACTATGGCTATGCAATTACAAAGCATGGTGCTGAAATGGAGGTTTGGAGAGCCTCCCAAGAAGGTGTAGATATGGTAATAGTTAACCCAGGCGTAATTTTAGGTGCTGGGTTTTGGCACAATGGACCGGGTGAACTTTTCACAAAAATTTACAATGGATTAAAATTTTATTCTGAAGGGGTTACAGGATTTGTATCGGCCACTGATGTGGTAAAAGTGATGATACAATTAATGAAAAGTGATATAAAAAACGAACGCTACATTTTAGTTTCTGAAAATGTTAGTTTTAAAGATGTTTTTTTTAAGATAGCAGATAGTTTTAATAAAAAAAGACCCTCAATTAAAACTACAAAATTAATGAGTGCTATAGGTTGGCGCCTAGAAAAAATAAGAGCATTTTTTACCCGTAAGCACCCTTTGCTTACCAAACAATCGTCAAAAGCAATTCACAATAAACATTACTACGCTTCAGAAAAAATAAAAAAAGCAATCAATTTTAAATTTGAACCAGTTTTTACTACCATAGAAGCCGTTTGTAAACTATATGAGAAATAGGCTTATTTAATTATTTCTTTTTCAAACTATTTTTTTGAAGCCCATGTATAATTTCATTTTGTTTAAATTTTTTATAGGGAGCTGCCTTTCTCAATGAATCTCTTTTCGTTCGTTTGATAGAATCTCTAACCTTAAGCTCATTTTCATATTGGTGTTTCAGAGCTTTTAAGCGCTTGTCAACTTCTCCTAAAATCTCATCGTAGTCATCAATTCTAGAGGTATAATAATAATTACTTTCTTTAAATCTGGTGGTATCTATTTTGTGTTTTTCAAAAACAAAGGGAAAATAATTTACGTTGCGTTGCAGGTTCGTATTTTTAACACTCATAGCGCCATTTGCTATAAATATATCTGTTAATAAATCAACCATTTCCTCCTTTGGTATCAGGTTTTTTGGCTTTTTTAGTATTGTATTACTTGTACAGGCGCCAAAAAATACACTTAAAATAATTATGTAAAAAAATTTATTCATTTGTTCGGTCAAATTGTAGGCGTTTACCCTTTAATTCTTGATGGAAAGTGCCATTGTAATACGCTAAATATCCATTGACAAATGTATGTGTAATTTTTGAATAAAAAGTGGTTCCTTCAAAAGGAGACCATCCACATTTGTATAAAATATTATCTTTAGTAACAGTCCAAGGGGAGTAAAGATCTACCAATACCAAATCGGCATAATACCCTTTTTTTATAAACCCTCTTTTTTTAATTTTAAATATTTTTGCAGGATTGTGACACATTTTCTCAACAATTTTCTCAACCGATATTTTACCTTTTCTATGAGCTTGTAATAAGGCGGGTAAAGCGTGTTGTACTAAAGGGCCGCCACTTGGTGCTTTCGTATAAACTTGTTGCTTTTCTTCTTTTGTGTGTGGTGCGTGGTCTGAAGCAATGACATCAATTTTATCATTTAATAAGGCTTTCCATAAACCTTCTTTATCTTCTGTTGTTTTAATTGCAGGGTTCCATTTTATAAATGTTCCCTTTTTTTCATAATCATTTTCATCAAACCATAAATGGTGAACACAAACCTCTGCAGTAATTTGTTTTTTTTCTAAAGGAATTTTATTGGTAAATAGGTGTGTTTCCTTTTCAGTTGATAAATGAAAAACATGCAAACGAGCCCCCGTTTTTTTAGCTAATTCAATAGCTTTTGATGAAGATAAATAACAAGCTTGTTCACTTCTAATTTTTGGGTGCATTTCCATAGGAATATCATCACCATATTTTTTTAAATAAGATGCTAAATTGTTTTTTATAGTTTGCTCATCTTCACAATGCACGGCGATAAGCATTTTTGTTGATGAAAATATCTTTTCTAAAACAGCTTCATTATCCACCAACATATTTCCAGTTGAAGAACCTAAAAATAACTTAATACCAGCAACATTTGCAGGGTTTGTTTTTAATAATTCTTCTAAATTATCGTTTGTTCCTCCAAACATAAATGAATAATTGGCGTATGAATTTTTTGACGCAATTTCAAATTTTTTCTCTAATAATTCTTGAGTTGTTGCTTGTGGAATTGTATTTGGCATTTCGATAAATGAAGTTATTCCACCGGAAACAGCTGCCTTGCTTTCAGTTTTAATGGTTGCCTTATGGGTTAGTCCTGGCTCACGAAAGTGAACCTGATCATCAATAACTCCTGGAATTAAATATTTACCTTCGGCATCAATAACAGTTGTATCTGCCGATTTTGGACTTATTGAAGAATCTATATCTATAATATATTCTCCGTCAATTAATACATCTCCCTCAATTGTTTTTCCTTCATTAACAATTTTAGCATTTTTAATAAGTGTTAAACTCATGTTTTTTCTTTTTCTTTTTTATTTGGGTAACCCTTGCAATCTCATTTTTATAACTCCAAACACAGCTTCTGAAATTATGGAGCCACTCATTTTTGAAGTTCCTTTTTTTCGATCAGTAAAAATAACTGAGATTTCTTTATGTTTAAATTTTCGTTTCCAAGCTTTAAACTTCATCTCAATTTGAAAAGCATATCCAACAAATTTAATTTTATCTAATTCAATATTTTTTAGCACATTGCTTTTGTAACAAACAAAACCAGCTGTGGTATCAAAAATGGGTATTCTAGTAATAATTTTTACGTATTTTGAAGCGAAATATGATAAAAGTAACCGTTTAATATCCCAGTTAACTACGTTAATTTTGTTGTCTAAATACCTTGATCCTATTGAAAAATCGGCACCATCAATAGCGCAAGCATTGTATAAATGTATTAAATCTTTTGGATTATGTGAAAAATCAGCATCCATTTCTATAATGTAATCGTAATTTTTACTCAAAGCCCATTTAAAACCATGGATGTAAGCAGCACCGAGACCGTTTTTTTCTTTTCTGATTTCTAAAAATAAGTTAGAAAATTTATGTTGGAGGTTAGATACAATTTTAGATGTTCCATCAGGAGAGCTATCATCAACAACTAATATATCAAATTGTTTCTCCTGAGAAAATACTGCTTTAATAATGGCTTCAATATTTTCTTTTTCATTGTATGTAGGAATTATAACAAGTGTATTTGACATCTAACAAAATTATTTGACAAAGATAAAACAAATTATTCCTAATTTTGCGTTAAAAAAGATACCTTAACTCAATGTTTGAAGCTGTAAAAATAATATATCAAAATAGAGATTGGATAACCGTTGTTTTTTTAGCGATTTTAATTGTTTTAACAATTGCCAAAGTTGTACACAATGAAAGGTTATCTCGTACAAATACATTCTTCCTTTCAAGAAAATATCTTTCAATATATTTTAATAAAGAAAAAAGAAAACTATTAAACGGGTTTCAAATACTACTTTTTAGTGTGCAACTTTTAGTGCTGTCGTTATTGTTTTTTTTAACGAATGTTTATTTTCAGTTTCAAGACGAATTATTGAATTTTAGAGGGTATTTATTGATTTTATTTTTAGTTGGTTTGTATTTTGGCTTAGGTTATGTATTAGGCTTTTTACTAGCGTATTTATTTAACTTTAAGGAAGAATATAGTAAAATAGTTTTTGAGAAATTAAATTATTTTAACAATTTGATTTTATGGGTGTTACCATTTTTGTTTATAAGCGTTTATTTAAAATATTACAATAAATTGTTTTTTGAAATTACAGTAGTTTTATTTATGCTATTACTAATTGTAAGGTATGTTTTAATACTTTCAATGAATAAAAAGCTTATTTATAATAACTTGTTCTATTTTATTTTGTACATTTGCGCCCTTGAAATAGCGCCTTTAATAATTGTTTTAAAACTAACTTTTTAAAAATAAAATTGAAGCTTATGAAAGTGAAAACAATACTAGTTTCTCAGCCACCTCCTAAGACTGAAAATTCTCCTTATGTTGAATTAATGGAAAAGCAAAAAGTTAAAATTGACTTTGTGCCGTTTATTCATGTTGAAGGAGTTTCAGCGAAAGATGTTAGAGCCCAAAAAATTGATTTAAATAATTATACAGCTATTATTTTAACGAGTAGAAATGCTGTTGATCATTTTTTTAGAATTGCAGAAGAAATGAGATTTACGGTACCTGATGATATGAAATATTTTTGCCAGTCTGAAGCTGTCGCTTTTTATTTACAAAAGTATGTTGTATATCGTAAACGAAAAATTTATGTAGGGAAAAGAACATTTCCTGAATTAGCTAAAATTATTAAAAAGTACAAAGAAGAAAAGTTTTTACTACCATCATCTGATAAGCTGAAAGAGATAATTCCAGAAGTTTTAAACGAAATCAATGTTAACTGGAATAGAGCCATTTTATTTAAAACAGTAGTTAGCGACTTATCAAATTTAGAAGATGTTTTTTATGATATTTTGGTGTTTTTCAGTCCATCTGGAATAGACTCTTTATTTAAGAATTTCCCTAATTATAAACAAAACAATACACGTATAGCTGTTTTTGGAAATTCAACTGTAAAAGCAGCAACTAAAGCAGGGTTAAAATGTAGCATTCAGGCTCCAACTCCAGAAACCCCTTCAATGACTATGGCGTTAGAAAAATACATAATAGAAGCAAATAAGAGATAAAATTGTTGTTAAATTTACATAAAAAGCTTGAGTTTGTCTCAAGTTTTTTTATGTAAATAAATTAGAAAAAACATCTTCAACTTTTGTGATTTTCACTATTTTAATGGTGTAATTAGAACTGTTTACCTTGTTAAATTTTGAAATAAATATTTTATGAAAACCGAGTTTTTCTGCTTCTAAAATACGTTGTCCAACTCTACTTACAGGACGAATTTCACCGGCCAATCCAATTTCTGCAGCAAAACAAAAATCTTGAGGAATTGCTATATCTTCATTTGAAGATAAAATAGCACTTATTACAGCTAAATCTATCGCGGGATCATCAACCCTTATGCCTCCTGCAATATTTAAAAATACATCTTTTGCACCTAACCTAAACCCCGCACGTTTTTCTAAAACGGCTAAAAGCATGTTTAACCTCTTTATATCGTAACCAGTAGATGAACGCTGAGGTGTTCCATAAACAGCAGTACTCACTAGCGCTTGAACTTCAATCATTAAAGGCCTCACACCTTCTAACGTGGCAGCAATTGCCGTACCGCTTAAATTATCTTCTTTTTGAGAAATAAGGATTTCAGAAGGGTTTTCAACTTCGCGCAAGCCTGTATGTTGCATTTCATAAATTCCAATTTCTGCAGTAGATCCAAATCTATTTTTAATGGCTCGTAGTATTCTATATGTGTGATTCCTATCACCTTCAAATTGTAATACAACATCAACCATATGCTCTAATATTTTTGGTCCAGCTATGTTGCCATCTTTCGTTATATGCCCTATTAGAAGTACCGGTGTTGCAGTTTCTTTGGCAAATTTAATAAGTTCGGCTGTTGTTTCTCTAATTTGCGAAATAGAACCGGGAGAAGCTTCAATATATTCTGTGTATAGGGTTTGAATAGAGTCAATCACAACTACATCGGGAGTTAATTCTTCAATAACCTTAAAAATATTTTGTGTATTTGTTTCTGTTAAAATTAAACAGTTTGTATTGGTATTCTGTAATCGTTCAGCACGCATTTTTATTTGCGATTGACTTTCTTCACCAGAAACATATAGTACCTTTTTAGGAAGTGTTAAGGCAATTTGAAGTAATAAAGTAGATTTACCAATACCGGGCTCACCACCTAAAAGAAGCATAGACCCTCTTACCAATCCACCACCTAAAACCCTGTTTAATTCATTATTTTTTGTTAAAATTTTATCCTCCTTATCGAAGGGGATTTCATTAATTTTTAAAGCGTTGCTTACTCTTTTTGTATTGGTAGTTTGTTTCCAACTTCTTTTTTCTTCTTTTTGAATAACTTCCTCAACAATTGTATTCCATTGATGGCAAGAGTTACATTGTCCTAGCCATTTTGCATATTGAGTACCACAATTTTGACAAAAAAAAGTTGTTTTAGTTTTAGCCATTTTTAAAAGAGTTGAAAAAAGTAAATATACTAAGAATTCTTAGTTATTTTGATATTTATTATAGATGGGTATTAATAAGAAAGAGATTCCTCCAAATACGATTACCATTAAAGTCTGTGCAGTCCACATAATCCATCCAAAGGCACGCGCAGGGTTATCATCAACATGGTATAATATAAGGGCGCTTGCAACAAATACAGGATAAGTACCTAAACCACCATTGGTTAAAGCCATACTAAACCCACCTACAACAAAACCAACAATTATGGCAGCAAAAGGTAAATTTGTAGTTTCAGGTAAAGCAAAAGTTGTTGCATAAAACATAAGAACATACATTGTCCAAATAAAAACAGTATGAAAAATAAATTGCCATTTTTTTTTCATTCTTTTAATACTTTTAACACCATCCATTAAACCGTTTATAAATGAGATTATTTTTAATATAAAGGGGTTTCTGGATTTTTTTAAAATGGTATAAGTAAAATAACCAATTGCAGGTAACATAATAAAAATGAAAACTTTAGAAATAAGGCTACTTTCTTTAGTATCTTTAAAAAGGTAACCAGCAAGAAGTTCTGCTTGTAAAAAAAAGGCGATTCCGGTAATAAAAAGCAACATAATTACGTCGGCAACACGTTCAGCTACAATGGTACCAAAAGCTTTTTTAAATGGGATTTTTTCATATTTTTTAATACTAGCTGCTCGAGCAACTTCACCAGACCTGGGAATAACTAAATTAAGTAAATAAGCAATTAAAACAGCCATAATACTATTGGCAAAACGAGGTTTGTAACCTAAAGGTTCTAATAAAAACTGCCAACGATAGGCACGAGATAAATGACTCAAAACTCCGAAAAATAATGATAAAGCAACCCACCAATAATTTGCTGTTTTAAAAGATGTTTTTATTGATAGTATATCGCTATCTGTTAATTTTGAGAGTGAATACCAAATTAAAAACACTCCCAATGCAATAGGGAGTGTTATAAAACTGATTTTTTTTATATTAAAACTCAAATTATGTTAATGAATTATCCATTTCATTAGGGAAAATAAGTGATGGTTTAAACGATTTTGCTTCGCTAAAATCTACTATTGCATAAGAAATTATAATAACAATATCTCCTTTGGCAACTTTTCTGGCGGCAGGGCCATTTAATGTGATTTCACCACTTTTTCTAGGGCCAGGAATGGCATATGTTTCAAGGCGTTCACCATTGTTAATGTTTACTATTTGAACTTTTTCTCCTTGTACAATATTTGCGGCATCCATTAAATCCTCATCAATAGTAACGCTACCGATATATTGCAAATCGGCTCCGGTTACTTTTACTCTGTGAATTTTTGATTTTACTACTTCTATTTGCATGGTACAAAATTAATAATTTTGTGTTAAACTGTTTATATTTATAAACTTATATTATCAATAAGTCTAATTTTATCAGCAAAAATAGCTATAAAAGCTCTATAATTTTGTTTAAAGTCTTTATTTTTAATTGGTTGAAGTGTTTCTTCGTTAGCAATTTCAAAATATTCTAACTTTAATAAGGGTTGTTTTTTAAATTCATTTTCAACCCATTTAGTTATTTCTAAAGCATTTTTTGTGCCAAACTTATTTTTTACTTGCTTAAGTATTTTATAAATAAAAGGAGCTGCTTTTCTATGCTCTTTTGTCAGTCTTGAGTTCCTAGAACTCATTGCTAAACCATCTTCTTCCCTATAAATAGGACAGCCAATTATTTTTATTGGAATGTGGTTTTTTCTTACCATTTTTCTAATAATTTGAAGCTGTTGAAAATCTTTTTCTCCAAAATAAGCTTTATCAGGAGCAATAATTTCAAATAAATACTTAACTATAGTACCAACCCCATCAAAGTGTCCTTCTCTAAATCTCCCTTCCATTTGATGTTCTAATCCATCAAAATTAAAGAGTTGAGGTTTGATGTTATTACTGTAAATTTCTTCAGCAGTTGGAGTAAAAACAATATCACAATCTATTTTTTTTAAAAGAGTTAAATCCTGATTAATAGTTTTAGGATAATTTATTAAATCTTCTTTTTTATCAAATTGAGTTGGGTTTACAAAAATGCTAACTACAACAATATCATTTTCAGTTTTTGCTTGCTTAATAAGTGATAAATGCCCTTTGTGAAGCGCCCCCATAGTGGGAATAAAACCAATTGAAGTTCCCTTTTTTAAAGACTTTAGATTTTCTTGTATGGATTTTATTTTAGCAAAAACTAACATATAGTATTGTTAATAAACGTTAAAAGCGTGCAAACTTACATTTTTCAAGCTAAATTCTATATAAAATTTCGTAATTTTGCATAATATTTAAAATATATAGTTGGATTATGAAAGATAAGAGAGTATTGATTGTTTCTTCGGAAGTTATACCTTATTTGCCAGAAAACGAATTATCAACATCTTCATTTGAAGCAGCCAAAATGATTCATGGCAAAGGGGGGCAAACAAGAATTTTTATACCTAGATATGGTTTAATTAATGAAAGAAGGCATCAATTACACGAAGTTATTCGTTTGTCTGGAATGAATTTGGTGATAAATGATATGGATATGCCATTAATTATTAAAGTTGCCTCTATTCCAAAAGAAAGAATGCAAGTTTATTTTATTGATAATGACGAGTATTTTAAAAGAAAAGCGTTGTATACCGATGAGGATAATAAGTTATTTGATGATAATGATGAGCGGGCAATATTTTTTGCAAAAGGTGTAATTGAAACTGTAAAAAAATTAAATTGGGCACCAGATATTATCCATGTTCATGGGTGGATGGCCTCACTTTTACCATTATATATTAAAGAATACTATAAAGATGATGCCTTGTTTTCAGAAAGTAAAATAGTTACATCTGTTTATAATAAAGGTTTTGAGGGTTCGTTAAATAAAAAGTTTGTTGAAAAAATTAAGTTTGACAATATTGATGCATCAACAATAGAAACTTTGTCTAATCCAAATCATGTAAATATATTAATTAATGCAATTCAAAATTCTGATGCAGTTATTAAAGGTAGCGAAGAACTTCCTAGTGAGTTAGACGAAATTTTAAAAGCAACCGAAAAACCAGTATTGGATTACTTCCCTGTTAGTGAATTTGATACTGCTTACACAGAATTTTATTTAAATAAAGTTTTATAATTCAATCAAAAAAAATCAAAAATTATATATGACAACAAAAGTTGCAAATGCAATTAAATACTTGGGATTATTATTCTTAGTATTTTTTACGATAATTTCTTGTGAAAAAAATATTGAAAGTATTGGTGTAAACCTTGTAGATAACAATAATTTTAGTGTAAACTCTTTAACTTCAGAAGTTGTTGCAACACCTCAAAATATTGATAGAGTGCCTACAACTAGTATTCCACAGTATTTATTAGGAGTATATTCAGATCCCGAATTTGGAAAATTAAAAGCATCAATTGTATCTCAATTGGCACTTCCAGTAATAGATGTTGAGTATGATTACGGAACAAACCCGGGTATTGATTCTGTAATACTTAATATCCCATATCAGGTAACAAGAGAAGAAAACTATGCTGATGGAAAACCTAAATTTTCTATAGATTCAATTATTGGTGATACAGATGTTGAATTTCAATTAAGTGTTTATGAACTTAAAACTTTTTTAAACACGTTAGACCCAGAAGACCCTTCAAAAAATGCAGTTTATTATTCAGATAAAGTATTTCAGAAAGGAACAACACCTTTTTATTCTGCAAACTTTAAGGTTAATCCAGACGATACAGTATCTGTAATAAAGAGATATTTGACTGATGGAACAGTTTACGATAAAGATACAATTAAGCAATCAGATCTTAGTCCAAGTATTAAAATTCCTTTAGATGAAAGTATGATTCAACAAATTTTTATTGATAATGCATCTGGAAGTGAATTTTCATCGTTAGATGAGTTTTATCATTATTTTAGAGGGTTATATATTGAAGCTGAAGAATTATTTAATGATAAATCACATTTAATATCATTAAATATGGCAAATGCAAAAATAACGATATATTATTCAAATGATGAAGATGAGGGTGCAGATATAGATTTAAATGGAAATGGTATTAATGGAGAGCAAGGCATTAGAATAAAGAAAGAATTTATATTTTTATTTGGAGCCATTAAATCAAATGTATTAGAGAGAGATTATACAAATTCTCGTCAAAGTGGTAATGACAGATTGTATGTGCAAGGGGCGGCAGGAACTATGGAAGTTTTAGAGTTATTTAAAAATGAAGATATAACTGAATTGCAAAATAATAATTGGTTAATTACAGATGCAAATTTAACCTTTTATGTAGATCAAAATGCATCAAGTAACATTGCTCCAGAGCAACTTTTTTTATATAATTACGATAAAAAAGAGCAAATAAGAGACATGATGTTTGAGGGTTTAGCTGCCTTTGGAGGGAGATTAGAAAGAGACGAGAACGGAAATCCATATAAGTATGTATTTAAAATTACAGATTATATATCTGAACTTCTAAAATCTGAAGAACCCTTAGATTTAGTTAAATTAGGGTTAAGAGTCTATAATGCTACAGATTTACCTGCGAGTGTTATTGATAATAAAATAAAAGATTTTAATTGGAATCCAAAGGGAGTTGTACTATTTGGAGTAAATGATAGTGCAGGAGACAAAAAAGTTAAACTAGAAATTTCTTACTCTCAAATTAATAATTAATAACATAAATTATTATGTGTGGAATTGTTGGTTATTTAGGTTTTAGAAAAGCATACCCAATAGTTATAAACGGATTACAACGTTTAGAATATAGAGGATATGATAGTGCAGGAGTTGTTTTAACCAATAAAAAGGGTATGCAACTTTATAAAACAAAAGGAAAAGTTGCTGAATTAAAAAAGCTTGCAGAAAATAAAGATATTAACGGGAATTTAGCTTTAGGTCATACACGTTGGGCTACCCATGGTATTCCTAATAACGAAAATTCACATCCACATGTTTCTAGCTCAGGTAATTTAGTAATAGTTCATAACGGAATAATAGAAAACTACAATACGTTAAAAAAGGAACTTCTAACAAGAGGATATACTTTTAAAAGCGAAACAGATACTGAAGTTTTAATTAATTTAATAGAAGAAGTTAAAACAACCAATAATTGTAAATTAGGAAAAGCAGTTCAATTGGCATTAACAAATGTAGTTGGAGCTTATGCAATTGCCGTTTTTGATATTACCAAACCAGATGAAATAATTGTTGCGCGTTTAGGAAGTCCTATAGCTATAGGTATAGGAGAAAACAGTCAAGAATTTTTTGTAGCATCTGATGCCTCTCCATTTATTGAATACACAAAAGATGCAGTTTATTTAGATGATGAGGAATTAGCAGTAATTAAGTTAGGGAGAGCTATTAAAATATATAAAATTCAAGATGATTCAGAGGTCGAACCAACCATTCAAGAACTAAAATTAAATTTAGAACAAATTGAAAAGGGAGGTTACAATCACTTTATGTTGAAGGAAATTTATGAGCAGCCAAATGCAATTATTGATACTTATAGAGGAAGGCTTTTAGCAAATAATGGCATTATTAAAATGGGTAGTGTTGATAATAATATTGCAAAATTTTTAAATGCAAATAAAATTATTATTGTTGCTTGTGGTACTTCTTGGCATGCAGGTTTGGTGGCTGAATATTTATTTGAAGATTTAGCGCGTATTCCAGTTGAAGTAGAATATGCTTCTGAGTTTAGGTATCGTAATCCTGTAATTAATAAGGGAGATGTTGTAATTGCAATATCTCAATCTGGAGAAACGGCAGATACTTTAGCAGCTATAAAATTAGCTAAATCTAAAGGAGCATTTGTTTTTGGAATATGTAATGTTGTTGGGTCATCTATTGCTAGAGAAACAGATACCGGAGCATATACACATGCTGGGCCAGAAATAGGAGTTGCATCAACAAAGGCATTTACAACTCAAATTACAGTATTAACATTAATGGCTTTAAAATTAGGGAATTTAAAAGGAGAAATTTCAAATTCTAAGTTCCATGCATATTTACAAGAAATGACTTTAATTCCTTCTAAAATTGAGGAAACATTGAAAATAAGTTCTAAAATTGAAGAAATTGCAGCTATTTATAAAGATGCTTCTAATTGCTTGTATTTAGGAAGGGGTTACAATTTTCCTGTGGCTCTTGAAGGCGCATTAAAATTGAAAGAAATTTCATATATCCATGCTGAAGGTTATCCAGCTGCTGAAATGAAGCACGGTCCAATTGCTTTAATTGATGAGTCTATGCCAGTAGTGGTTATAGCTACTAAAAAAGGTCATTACGATAAAGTTGTAAGTAATATTCAAGAAATAAAATCTCGCAATGGCAAAATTATAGCTATTGTAACAAAAGGAGATACCAATGTTAGAGAAATTGCTGACCATGTAATTGAAATTCCTGAAACTGAAGAAGCCTTTACACCATTGCTTGCCACCATACCTTTACAATTGCTCTCATATTATATTGCCGTAATGAGAGGATGTAATGTAGATCAGCCAAGAAATTTAGCAAAATCTGTTACAGTAGAATAATGTTTTTTTACCCATCTAAAAATTAGATATTTAATTATTCGACATTATAAAAATGAGTAAAAAAAAAATAACACCTGTACAAAGATTTTTTAGGTTACTAAAGCCAGATGTAAAAGAAGTAAGAAATATTTATGTCTACTCGGCATTTAGTGGACTAATAAGCCTTTCATTACCTTTGGGTATTCAGGCTATAGTAAATCTCATTCAAGGAGGGCAAATAAATACTTCTTGGATAGTGTTAGTAATTTTGGTTGTTTTAGGTGTACTGGTCAGTGGAATATTACAAATATTTCAGATGAGAATAACCGAAAATCTCCAACAAAAAATTTTCATCAGAGCAGCTTTTGATTTCTCATATCGTATTCCGCATATTAAAATGGAAGTGCTTTATAAACATTATGCCCCCGAACTGATGAATCGTTTTCTTGATATTTCTTCAGTTCAAAAAGGGCTTTCCAAAATTCTAATTGATGTATCTTCAGCATTCTTTATAGTGATATTTAGCTTATTGTTACTTTCATTATATCATCCTTTTTTCATATTGTTTAGCATTCTACTTATATTACTAATTTATCTAATTTTTAAATTTACAGCAAACAAAGGGATGGTCACTAGTCTTTTAGAATCTAAATTCAAATATAAAATAGCCCATTGGTTAGAAGAAATATCACGAACAATAGTTACTTTTAAGTTGGCAGGAAAATCTGATTTAATATTAAAAAAAACAGATAAATACTTAGAAGATTATCTCTCCGCTCGTGAAGGCCATTTCAAAGTACTTATCCAACAATATTCATTAACCATTGTATTCAAAATATTTGTAGCTACGGGATTTCTTGCTATTGGTGGTGTTTTGGTTATGAATCAGCAAATGAATATTGGTCAATTTATAGCGGCTGAGATTATTATTCTTATTGTAATGGCTTCTGTAGAAAAGCTTGTCTCGAGTATTGAATCTATTTATGACATATTAACATCACTAGAAAAAATAGGCCAGGTTACCGATCTTGAATTGGATAGAGATAATGGTATAGATATAGAGGTTGGCTCGAAAGATAAAGGAATGGAAGTTGAAATTGAAAACATCAGTTTTACTTATCCAGATTTGTATGAAAAAACACTTAATAATGTTTCTTTAAGTTTGGACAAAGGTGAATTAATAGTTCTTACTGGAGGAAGTGGTTCTGGTAAAAGTACACTTTTGTTTATTCTTTCAGGGATATATCAAGTGAGAGAAGGTGCAATATCTTACAATAAATTACCTATAGGAAACTTATCGTTGAATTCTATTAGAGAGCAAATAGGGGAACACCTTACAATGGGAAATATTTTTGAAGGAACAGTTTTAGATAACATAACTCTAGATAGGGAAATGGCTTCTTTTGAAAATGTAAAATGGGCAATTGAGAATTTAGGGCTAAACGATTTTGTTAGAAAGCAGACCAAAGGTTATAATACAATGTTAGCTACACATGGGAATGGTTTACCCGAATCTACAATTACAAAACTACTACTTGCTAGAAGTATTGTTACAAAACCTAAGTTACTTTTGTTAGAAAACACTTTTAAGAGTTTGGACGAACAAAGCTGTGAAAAAATAATTGATTTTATTACCAACAAGAAAAATGGCTGGTCTGTAGTTGCAGTTTCGTCTTATCCATATTTAATAAAATTGGCAGATAAAATAGCTGTATTAAAGGAAGGTAAAATAATAAGTATAGGTACTCATGATGAATTAAAAGGCAGTGTAAATTTTTAAAACAAAGAGCAATGCTTAATATATCAAAACACAATATAAATAACAATATAGATTTTAAGAAATATAAATCTCTTATTTATGTAGAAAAGCGTAAATCTAAAAAAGTTGTAACACGCTTACTTGTGGGGACATTTGGGTTGTTTTTTTTTACGATGCTTTTGCCTTGGACTCAAAATATACAATCTAAAGGAAAAATAACCACGTTAAAGCCAGAACAAAGACCACAAACTATTCAATCTATCATCTCGGGTAGAATTGAAAAATGGTATGTACAAGAAGGTGATTTTGTAAACAAAGGAGATACTATACTTTTTATTTCTGAAATTAAAAACGAATATTTAGACCCTAACCTACTTGGTAGAACAGAAGACCAGTTAAAAGCAAAAGAAAGTTCTGTTGCTTCCTATATAGACAAAATAGAAGCGCTAAACAACCAAATAGATGCCCTTTTTAAAACAAGCAATTCAAAATGGGAGCAAACCAAGAATAAGTTGGAGCAAGCACATTTATTGGTAACTACAGATAGTATGGCGTATGTAGCAGCAAAGATTAATTATAATATTGCTGAAACACAATACAAACGAATGGAGCAACTTTATAAAGAAGGTTTAAAATCATTAACAGATCTTGAAAAGAGAAATCAAACCCTGCAAAAGGCTCAGGCAGAAATGATTTCTAAAAAGAATAAGGTGCTCACTAGTAAAAACAAAGTGATTAATGCTGAAGTTGAAAGAATATCAATACAAGCGCAATATAAAGATAAAATTTCTAAAGCAGAATCTGATAAATTTACAGCACTTTCTAATATGTATAACGCCGAAGCTGTTGTTACCAAATTACAAAATAACTTTACCAATTACTCTTTGCGAACGGGTATGTATTATATAAAAGCTCCTCAACAAGGGGTTGTTACCAAAGTAATTCAAACCGGAATTGGAGAAATAATAAAAGCGGGTGCAGAAATAGTAAGTATCATGCCTACCACTTACGATTTAGCAATAGAGACGTATGTAAAACCTATAGATCTTCCTTTACTAGAAAAAGGGCAGCATGTACGTATTCAGTTTGATGGGTGGCCCGCTATAGTGTTTTCTGGGTGGCCAAACACCAGTCATGGTACTTATGGAGGAATTGTTTACGCTATTGATAATTTTGCTAGTGAAAATGGAATGTATCGTATTATGGTAGCCCAAGATAAAAATGATTATGCCTGGCCTGATGCACTTAGGGTTGGGACTGGAACCAAAAATATGATTTTACTTAAGGATGTGTCTATTTGGTATGAATTATGGAGGAAAACAAATGGATTCCCACCAGATTATTATAAACCGATAACCTCCATCAACAAGAAACCGAAATAGTACTATGATGAATATGCTTATTGTTATAGTACTAGTGCTTTCTAGCTTTAATGTTTTGGGTCAAGTAGATAGTACGTTTGTTTTAAATTATCAAGATTTTATTAAAATAGTAATTCAGGAGCATCCGTTTGCTAAACAAGCAGAAATTAAAATATATGAAGGTGAGGCAAATTTGCTATATGCCAAAGGAGCTTTTGACCCTAAAATTTATACCGAAATAAATCAAAAACTTTTTAAAGGAGATGAGTATTATAGCCAAATTAATGGAGGTTTGAAAATACCAACTTGGTTTGGAGTAGAATTAAAAGGAGGGTATGAACAAAATAGAGGTGTTTATCTTAACCCAGAAAACACAACACCAAATAGTGGGCTACTTTACGCGGGTGTTTCATTTCCTATTGGTCAAGGGTTATTTATAGATAAGCGAAGAGCAGAACTTAAAAAAGCAAAATTATTCAGTCAAGTATCTGAGCTAGAAAGACAAATTATTTTAAATGAATTAATTTTTAGAGCTAGTGTAACCTATTGGGAATGGTTCAAAAATTATAACAGTTTGGAAGTGTATAAAGATGCATACAGATTGGCAACTGAAAGGCATCAAGCAATTATATTGAGTACGAAAATTGGTGATAAACCTGCAATTGACGCTTTAGAAGCAGGTATTCAGGCACAAAGCCGATTACTTGGGTTACAACAAGCAGAGCTTGAGTATAAAAATTCATCAATGTTACTGTCCATTTATATATGGGAAGATGGGATTATACCATTAGAGTTAGCAAAAGGAACAATTCCTGTTTCAATAAGTAAAGTTACAGCTCTTAACCCTGATATCTCGTATGCTGAAATAGACTCCCTCGTTAACATTCACCCTGCATTAAATCAATCTAGATTAGTTATTGATCAATTTAAAATTGATAAACGCTTAAAGAAAAATCAACTATTACCTACCCTAAATTTAAAATACAATCCAATAACAGAATATGTAGGTGGAGAACTATTGAGTAATTTTTCTTTTGACAACTACACTTGGGGTCTTGAGTTTCAGATGCCCATTTTTTTAAGAAAAGAAAGAGGTTCTTTAAAGTTAACAGAGTTAAAAATTGAAGAGTACAAACTTCAATTAAGCAATAAACAGGAATTACTAAAATATAAAGTTACCTCCGAATGGAATAAATGGAATACTACAATTAGCCAAATTGATTTGTACACAAGAACTGTAGACGATACGAAGACCTTATTAGAGGGGGAACAAAGGTTATTTGAATTTGGAGAGAGTTCTTTGTTTAAACTTAATGCTAGAGAGGTAAAATATATTCAAACTCAATTAAAATATATTGAACTTTTAACCAAAAACAGAAATGCAGCATTGAAGATAAAATATATCATTGGGACGCTTCAAAACCAGTAATACCGTTTTTACCGGTTAATTCAGAAGTAGAGCTTAAGGATATATTTAAAATTCTCTATATAGTAAAAAGTTAACTTTGATATAAAAATGGAGGCTCTCCATTTTTTATTTTTCACGTTCCCTTAGTTGCGAGAAACTTAAAAACGTGAGTTCGACTTAAAAAAATGTAGATTGGACTACCTAGTAAATTTGGTACAATTTTAATTTAAGCAGAACACTATCCTAAAAAGTGTGTAAGTTAAAATAACTTGGGTTAGATTTTTTAATTAGTCATCCCTTAAAAACAATTAGATTATTGATAATCAGTTGATAAACTCTTTCAATAAGTTTTTAAAACTGCAAGCAAATACGTATCTTAGTAAAAAAGCTTGCAGATATGGTTGGTAAACAAGA
>JAKIVA010000084.1 GCA_021647265.1 Lutibacter sp. | reverse complement strand
TGAAAAAAGAGAAAAAAAACTAAATGAGACAGCCCGACAATTAGTGTATTATAATGGTTTTTTATATGGAAATTATTCCTTTGGATTGAATAAAATTAATCCTAATAACTTACAAATCAGTAAAAATTATTATCAAGCAGGTATCAGTTCAATTATTAACTTTCAAAATCAATTAATAATTTCCACTTCAAATGGGATTAAGGTACTAAAAAATGACAGTATTAAAACTGTTCTAATTCAAAATAAAAACTTTAATAAACCTATTTTAAAACTCCAAAAGGTATCAAAATCAGAACTTGTTATTGGCACCGATGGTTTTGGAGCTTATTTAACCGACTTAAAGACAATTACACTTCTTCCGAAATCTGATTTTCTAAGTGTTCAAAATATTTTTATCAGCAATAATAATATTTGGCTAGCAACAGAAATAGGTGTCTGGCACTATAAAAAAATTAATCATAATTATAAATTAATCAAACATTATACTAAAGCAGATGGATTGCCTGAAGATAAAATAAATTCTATTTATGTTAAAGGTAATTCAATAATTATAGGCTCTGATAATGGAGTAGCAACAATTCCTATTCACAATCAACAAGTAACACAATTCCTTGATATATACTTTGAAAATTCAGCATATAATTCAAAAAAAATGGACAAACAGCATGCTTCATTTTTATATACTAAAGCAAATAATGTAACATTTTCAATAGCGACAATTAATCATTCAGTATCAAATAAAGAAATTACCTACCAATACAAATTAAATCCTATTCAAAAAAAATGGATCAATACATCATTCAAAAACTTAAATTTCAATGACTTACCCCCAAACAAATACAAATTAAGTGTTAATTCTCATGGAATAATAAAAAGCGTGAATTTTCAAATATTACCGTTATGGTATCAAACTAGTATTGCCAAAATTATATTTATAGTATTATTTTTAACAGTTACAACCGGAATTATTTTAATAATAAGAAAAAAAGAATTAGAAAAACAATTAAAAAAACTAAATACCCAAAAACAGTTATCAGAGTTTGAATTACACGCACTTCGTTCACAAATGAATCCTCATTTCGTATTTAACTCTTTAAATGCCATTCAATATTATATTACAAAAAACGACATTGAATTGTCAGAAAAGTATTTGGTTAAATTTTCACGATTAATTCGTAAGTTTTTTGATTTTTCCAGAAATAAACTTATAAACTTAGAACAAGAAATATCACTCCTTAAAAACTATTTGGAAATTGAAAAAATGCGATTTGGAAACACTTTTAATTTTCAATTTAATATTCGTGAAAATTTAAATCTATCCGAAGAAAAAATACCATCAATGCTATTGCAACCCATTGTTGAAAATGCTGTAAATCACGGTTTATTTCACAATGAAGGAAATGGCTTAATAAAAATTGATTTTTTAAAAAATGAAGATCTATTAATAGTTCAAATTTCTGATAATGGTATTGGATTAAAAAAGGCACAAGAAATTAAAGATAACTCCATTAAAACGCATGTTTCTAAATCTAATTCTATTTTAAAAGACAGAATTAACTTATTAAATCAATCAAAAGAATGGTTTATTACCTATTCAATAAATGAATTAAAAAACGCCACCGGAACTATTGTTAAACTAACTTTTATGCACTATGAAAACTAAAATAAATGCCATTATTATTGATGATGAAAAAAATGCATTAGAAAGTTTAGCCTTGAAAATTGCTAGGTATTTCCCTCAAATAACG
Organism: Lutibacter sp.; assembly: GCA_021647265.1. GTDB lineage: Bacteria > Bacteroidota > Bacteroidia > Flavobacteriales > Flavobacteriaceae > Lutibacter. Next base: position 5,637 of record JAKIVA010000084.1, on the reverse strand, counting down.
GTCACACATAAATTTCAAAATCCACAAAAAGCCCTACAAGAAATTAATCAAAATCATCCAGATTTAGTTTTTATAGATATTGAAATGCCTATTTTAAGTGGTTTTGATGTACTCTCTAAAATTGAAAATCCAAATTTTGAAATTATATTTGTTACTGCTTATAGCGAATATGCTATTGATGCTATAAAACATAGTGCCATTGGTTACATCATAAAACCAATAGACAATGATGAATTAAAATTAGCTATAGAAAATGCATTAAAAAATATTAGTCAAAAAAGTGCTTTAGAAAAAAATCAACAACTACTTCAAAATTTAGTAAACAATGGCAATTCAACTATCGTAATTCCTACTCAAAAAGGATTAAGTCTTCTTAAAACAGCTGATATTATTCGCTTTGAAGGAATTGATGGCTATACTCAAATAATTTTAAAAAACACTTCTTCAATATTAAGCTCATACAGTATAGGGAAATTTAGTAAAATGGAAAGATTACATCATTTTTATTTGGTTCACAAATCCCATTTTATAAATCTAAATTATATGAACGAATATTTAAATGAAGGATATATTATTATGAACAATAAAGATAAAGTGCCAATTGCAAAAGCAAAACGAACTACATTTTTAGAAAAAATACGAAACATTTAACTTACATTTGCTTTCCAAAAAGAAGCAAATGAATTTCCAAATTACATTCAATACAAAGTGGTCAGATTTTGATCCAAACAGGCATATGCGCCACACTGCATATAATGATTATGCTGCTGAAGTTAGAGTGCGTTTTTTTCAAAAGCAAGGACTCTCAATAAACGAATTTGCAAAACTAAATATAGGCCCTGTTCTATTTAAAGAAGAGACATCTTTTTTTAAAGAAATTCATATTGGTGAAAATATAACTGTAAAAATGGAACTTGAAGGTGTTTCTAAAGGCATTGAACGATGGCGTTTTAATCATCAAATTTTTAATGAAAAAGGAGAACTTGCTGCTGAAATAAAAGTCTATGGAGCCTGGATAGATTTAGTTAAACGTAAATTAACTGCACCTCCTCAAAAATTTGTTACAATCTTCGAAAATTTATCAAAAACAAGTAATTTCAAAGAAATTGAATTAAAAAACTCAAACAATTAGTTTAGTTATTTAAAATAAGTTCCCACTCTCCTGGTGTATTAATTATAAAGGCAAAAATAACGTCAAATGTCATTGTTTTTAATTTATTTGAAGTAGTATAATTTAATTTACATTCAAATGGATATGTAATATTTTCATATCCCACATAATTAGGTGTTTCTATCCTATTCCCGTTTGTACTATCTAATCTAATATTTGAAATACTTGTATTGTAACTACCATTTTGCATAAACTTGATTTTCACCTTATTAGTAACAAAACTATCACTTTCCTGTACTTTTCTAAAAGTATAACGATCAACACCTCTATTCCATTTTACGCTATAATCTGGTATTTTAGCCTTACCAATATATACGTTGTTTTTCCAAATACCTACCCTAATTGAATCTTTCTCATCAACTTTAAAAACTAATTTTCCTTTACCATTCATGAATCCTTTTTTAAATTGACCTTCATAATAATTTCCCGAAGCAAATGTTAATTTACCTTTACCATTAGGCAATCCTTTTTTAAAAGAACCTTCATAAGTGTTAATTCCTTTAGCTACACCTTTTCCATGAGCCAAACCTTTTTTACATTTACCCGAATAATGTTGTTGAATTCCTTTTTTTAAAACTTTGCAAGCTACTTCCTCTTGAGCAAATAGTATAAAAATACCACCAAAAAGGATAAAAGTTAACAAAGCAATTTTATTTTTCATACTTTTCATATTTAATGCTACTTTAAAGTTAGAAAATAAAACTTAATTATTTCACCAACAATTAACTATTCTTAGTTAAATTAATGTTAATCTATAATAATATTTATTACTTTTAAGTTTTAGTTATTAAATTTACCTTACATTTTAGTTCATATGAAATTACTTACCTCCACACTTGTCTTTATACTATTTTTTAGTACTACTCTTTTTTCACAACAAAGAGGAAATCATGGAAATTCTTCACAACAAGCAGCACAGCAGCAAATAATTCCTGAAAATATGGCCAGAATTATATTCTATGATTTTGATGAGGTGATAAAGAAATTAAAAATTAAAAAAACACCTACAAAAAATATTGTTTCAAAAGCTATTTCAACTCATAACAATAAAATAAACGAACTAAAAACATTTAACTACGAAACATTTAACAATGTAAAATCATTTTTAACAAAAAAAAGAAATGAAGCCAAGTTAAGCCGTGATTTTACCATTCTAAAAGAAGCTAGAATCAAAGCAAACGAAATGTTAGCACCTATACGAACTAAAGTTATTGCGCAAAAAAACATTTTAAATGCTACGCTTAAAAAAGAGCTTTCTGAAAAACAATTTAAAAAATGGCTTAAGTATCAACAAAGTAAACTTAAAGAGTTAAAACCTAAAAATACTCAGCTAAGTATGCAAAGCAGTCAAAATAAACAGCAAATACAAAGAAATAGACAAGGACAAGGTATGAATAGGAGGCGTTACTAGTTTATTGTATAATTATTTAACCGTCTATTCCTAAAAAAGTTTCTTTATCTGAGAAACTTTTTTTGTATATCAAGTTTATTAAAAAGCTCCCCATTTCTGAAGAGCTCTGTGCGGGCGGAGAGACTCCCTTCGACTATGCCCGTCTGACGACCGGCAAGCTCTGGATAAACTTCTCGTCTCTCCTTTCTAATTATTCCCTGTCTTTTTTCAATAAAAAAGCTCTTCATTTCTGAAGAGCTCTGTGCGGGCGGAGAGACTCGAACTCTCACACCTTGCGGCACTAGATCCTAAGTCTAGCGTGTCTACCAATTCCACCACGCCCGCTTAATTATTGTGGGTGCAAATATACACAATACTTTAAAATTGCAAAGCAGTTATTAAATATTTTTTCATTGATTCAAATCCAAATAAAATTGCTTAATTTTGGTTAACTAAAATTAAAATTTAATGGAAAATATAAAAGCATACGTTACTCAACACAAAGATCGGTTTATCAATGAACTTATTGAATTATTAAAGATTCCTTCAATAAGTGCTGATTCAGCCTACAGCCAAGATGTCCTAAATACTGCAGATGCTGTAAAAAAAGCTCTTCTAACGGCTGGATGTGATACCGTTGAAATTTGTGAAACTCCTGGGTATCCTATCGTATATGGTGAAAAAATAATTGACAATAACTTACCTACTGTACTTGTTTATGGGCATTATGATGTTCAACCTGCTGACCCAATTGAACTTTGGGATTCTCCTCCTTTTGAACCTATTATCAAAAAAACGGATTTACATCCTGATGGTGCTATTTTTGCACGTGGTGCTTGCGATGATAAAGGTCAACTATATATGCATGTAAAAGCATTGGAGTATATGGTTGAAAATAATAATTTGCCTTGTAATGTAAAATTTATGATTGAGGGCGAAGAAGAAATAGGCTCAACAAGTTTGGCTTGGTTTGTAGAACGCAACCAAGAAAAGTTAGCCAATGATGTTATTTTAATTTCTGATACTGGTATGATTTCAAATACACAACCATCTATAACTACAGGTTTAAGAGGTTTGAGTTACGTTGAAGTTGAAGTTACTGGTCCAAATCGTGATTTACACTCGGGATTGTATGGGGGAGCCGTTGCAAACCCAATCAATATTTTAACAAAAATGATTGCTTCATTGCACAACGAAAATAACCACATTACCATTCCTGGATTTTATGATAAAGTTGAAGAATTATCCACCGAAGAAAGGGCTGAAATGGCAAAAGCTCCTTTCTCATTAGACGACTATAAAAAAGCATTGGATATTAACGAGGTTTATGGAGAAAAAGGTTATACAACCAACGAACGAAATTCTATTCGCCCAACCCTAGATGTAAATGGAATTTGGGGAGGATATATAGGAGAAGGTGCAAAAACGGTTATTGCAAGTAAAGCACATGCCAAAATTTCTATGCGTTTGGTGCCAAACCAAGATTGGGAAGAAATTACGGAGTTATTCACTAAACACTTTATTAATATTGCTCCAAAAGCGGTTAAAGTTAAAGTAATACCTCATCATGGCGGACAAGGTTACGTAACTCCAATTGATAATATTGGTTACAAAGCAGCTAATAAAGCATATACCGAAACTTTTGGTATTCCTGCAATTCCTCAACGCTCAGGTGGCAGTATTCCTATTGTAGCCTTATTTGAAAAAGAATTAAAAAGTAAAACTATTTTAATGGGATTTGGTTTAGATAGTGATGCTATTCACTCACCAAATGAACATTTTGGTATTTTTAATTACTTAAAAGGGATTGAAACCATTCCTCTTTTCTTTAAATATTTTTCTGAAATGAAGAAATAAACAAACTAAAAAACCTATTTGAAAAATAAAATTTACATCAACCTGAACTAGATTTAGGTTCTCATAATGATACGTAATAAATAAGAAAATCTTTACTTTACAAACATAGGATGACGATTTTTATAATTTTTTAAATAGGTTTTTAAAATTCCTAAATTTTAAATCTTATATTTTCTTTACGTATTTTGTAATAATCACAATTTGAGTAGGTCCTACTTTGCCTTCAATATATTCTGCATTATCTGGGTCTAAAGAAATCCTTCTAACAGCAGTTCCTTGTTTTGCAACCAAACTAGAGCCTTTTACTTTTAAATCTTTAATCAACACTACTGAATCTCCAGATTGTAAAATTACACCATTTACATCTCTGTGTATTATTTTTTGTTCCTCTTCAACATCTTCACCTGTAGCCTTTGCCCATTTTAAATTTTCTTCATCCAAATACAGCATATCCAACAAATCTTGTGGCCAGCCTTCTGCACGTAAACGCGTTAGCATTCTCCAAGCAATTACCTGAACTGCAGCAACTTCACTCCACATACTATCATTTAAACAACGCCAGTGATTTGCAATCATAGCATCTGGATTCTCTATCTGATGTATACAATTACTACACGCTAAAATACTATCATCCTCATTTCCTTTAGAGGTTGGTGGCACCTCATAAACCTTTAAATCTTCGCTTGAAGCACATAATTCACATTTAGATTCACTTCGGATATGTAATTTTTTAGAAATACTCATTTTTTTTCAGTTTTTAAGAACGCAAAAATACATTTAATAGTTAGTTATAACAACCTCTTTTACAAATCAATACTTTTACTCAAAGCAACTAAATATTAATAGTATCAGTAATAATAAAGCTAATAAAAAAATGATTGTGTTTTATAGGGTTAAACCACAAATACCATTTTAAATTTTTAGTGAAGTTAAAACGTTTAATAATAATGAATTTGGAAAGTATTTTATAGATCCGTATTTTTAGAATTGTTTAACTAAAATAATATTAGAGACAAGTATTTATATAGTTAAAAAATAGCATAAACCAAGTAACTCTAATTTTATTATCTATGTGTTTTTAATAACTAGAAGTTAATTTTCTGTATATCCGTAAATTCACCTAAAAGGTGTATATTTACTTGAATTCAAAGATAGAATAGATTTATGAACATATTTAGTTTTACAGCAAATTTTGGTGATGAAGAGAGTTGTCGCTTAC
>JAKIVA010000019.1 GCA_021647265.1 Lutibacter sp. | reverse complement strand
CTCTCTGTTTTAAAATGTAAGCGACAACTCTCTTCATCACCAAAATTTGCTGTAAAACTAAATATGTTCATAAATCTATTCTATCTTTGAATTCAAGTAAATATACACCTTTTAGGTGAATTTACGGGTATACAGAAATAATTATTATTAAACTCTAGCAGATTTTTAAATCTGTTAGGGTATAATTTATATTGGAACTTCAATAAAAAGCATATTCTTTTAGAAAAATACAATAAATTTATAATGTATGACTTATTACAGATTTTAAATATATATTTAATACTATTGCATAATAATCAACTTATATAGTATAAAATGAGCTTATCCAAATCACTATTAAAATTTATTTCTTTAGTACTAATAGGTATTTTAGTAACTAGTTGTAGCATTGTTAAACCTATTCATGTAAAAAAACCTTTTGATACTCACAGCAAAAAGATTTATCTCCAACAAAAAAAGATTTACAATCTAGAAGAAATGGGTATCAAACTCTCTAATAAATTTGATGGAGCTCGATTAAATAATGCAACGCAAGTTAATGATAGTATAATTGCCGTTTCTATTTATCCTGAAAACGCTCCCATAAACAATAGTGCTTATTATGCCTTTAAAATTTGGTCTAACAATCCAAAAACAGTTTATGTTCAATTTAAATACCCTAAGAAATATAGCCATAGGTACATCCCTAAACTTAAAACATCAACAACAAAATTTACTCCTATTTCTAGTGAAAATGTATTTTTATTAGATTCAATTTATACCATTAAGCTGTCTCTTACAAAAGAGCCTCTAACCGTTTCTGCACAAGAAATTATTACATCAACAGCTACTAAAAATTGGTACTCAAAAATTATTTCTTCAAACACAAACTTAGTTCATTATAAAACTGTTGGAAAATCAGTTTTAGGAAGGCCAATTCCTATGTTAGATATTTATACAGGAAGTCCTGAAAATAAAGAAATTGTGGTACTTCTTTCTCGCCAACATCCACCTGAAGTTTCAGGTTTTATTGCTTTCCAAAGTTTTTTAGAAACTGTACTTCAAGATAATGACTTGTCTAAATCTTTCTTTTCAAAATACAGAATTTTAGTATTTCCAATTGTAAACCCAGATGGTGTAGATCTTGGGCATTGGAGACACAATGCACATGGTATAGATTTAAATAGAGATTGGGGATTTTACCGACAACCAGAAGTAAAGGCAGTGACAAAAGCAATTGTTAAAACTGCTAAAAAATATAAGGAAAAAGTTATTTTAGGTATTGATTTTCATTCTACTCAGGAAGATTTATATTACACAAGTGGCACTATAGAAGGCACAACAATACCTAACTTTTATGATGACTGGTTTCTAGCAATTAATAAAGCTTTTCCTAATTACACACCCAATGAAATTAGAGAAGATAGTACGCAACCTGTTTCAAAAGGCTGGTTTTTGGCAACTTTTAAGGCCACTGCTATTACTTATGAAATTGGCGATGAAACTCCTAGGAGTTTTGTGAAAGCAAAAGCTAAAGTTGCTGCTATTGAAATGATAAAAATATTAAATAAAAGATAACAAAAACGAACATAGTTTCTATTATCTAATTTTATCTAAAATTTTATTTAGAGTTTCGGCTTCATCTTCCGTTATGTTATTCATATGATTGTTAAATTCTTCTATATTTATTTTAGCTAATAATTTCAATCCTTGTTCAGAAATTTTAACATAAACTATTCGTCTATCATTTTCACACCTAGTTCTTTCAATTAACTCTTTATCACATAACTTATCCATTAATCTTGTAGCATTTGGAGATTTTTGAATCATCCTTTTCCTGATAGAGCTTACCGTAATCGCTTCTTCAGCTCCACGTAATATTCTTAAAATATTATACTGCTGCACAGAAATTTTAAAAGGTTTTAGTAACTCATTTCCAATAGTATCTAACCAATTAGCCGTATATTTTATGTTTATCAAAGCTTTAACTCTCTCATTGGGAAATGTTGAATTAATATCTTTAGCAATGTTTCCCATAATTATAAAGATTTTTTAAATTGTTTAACCAGTTCAACTAATTTTAGTTTTAAAGTTGTGTTAACTACCTCATTTTCTTTAAAATTATCAAAAAATGATGGGAATGACATGCTTCCAATAATAGTTGCCCCCATATAAGGAAATCTTCCCAAAGCAATATCCAATACTGTTTGTCCACCTCTCTCACCTGGCGATGTAGCTAGTAACAATACAGGTTTATTTCTCCATACTTTACCGTTAATTCTAGATAACCAATCAAGAGCATTTTTAAATGCTACTGAATATGAACCATTGTGTTCTGCCAATGAAATAATAAAACCATCTGCTTTATCTATTCTCTCATTTAAATTGATTAATCCTTCTGAAAAACCTTCTTCATTTTCAATATCAATTGAAAATTGCGGCATTGAGAAATCATTCAAATCAATTTTTATCAACTCAATATCATTTATTAAGTCTCCAACATACTCGACCAATATTTTGTTAATTGAATTTTTACTATTACTACCTCCTATTGTTACTATATTTTTTTTCATTTTAGTTGTTTTTAATTCTTTATTTGATGCAAATTTACAATAAATATTTATATTTACCTAGGTAATTACTACCAAGTTATTTATTTTTAAATTTTAATATTCATTTTGTACTTTAGCCTACATAAAACATGACTCATAAATGGATATCAATTTCAATAAAAACGAAGATTACAACAAACTTCAACTGGCCAATTTAAAAAAGAAACTCTTAAAAGTTTATAAAGGAGGAGGTATTAAAAATATTGAAAAACACAAAGCAAAAGGTAAATTAACAGCGAGAGAGAGAATTAATTATTTGCTTGATAACAATACTATGTCAATAGAAATTGGTGCTTTGGCAGGTGATAATATGTATGAAGAACACGGTGGTTGTCCATCAGGAGGTGTGGTAGTTAAAATTGGGTATATTAAAGGAAAACAATGCATTGTTGTTGCGAATGATGCTACTGTAAAAGCTGGTGCCTGGTTTCCTATTACAGCAAAAAAGAATTTAAGAGCTCAAGAAATTGCTATTGAAAATAGATTGCCTATTATTTATTTAGTAGATAGTGCAGGTGTTTATTTACCAATGCAGAATGAAATTTTTCCTGATAAAGAACATTTTGGTAGAATATTTAGAAACAATGCTATAATGAGTAGTGAGGGAATTACACAAATTTCTGCCATTATGGGAAGTTGTGTAGCTGGAGGAGCCTATTTACCAATTATGAGTGATGAAGCATTAATTGTAGATAAAACTGGAAGCATTTTTTTAGCAGGAAGCTACTTAGTAAAAGCAGCGATAGGTGAAAGTATTGATAATGAAACATTAGGAGGCGCAACTACACATTGTGAAATTAGTGGAGTAACTGATTATAAAGCCAAAGATGATTATGACGCTTTAGATAAAATTAAAAATATTATTGATAAAATAGGTGATTTTGATAAAGCTGGTTTTAATAGAATTGAACCTAGAAAACCAATTGAAGATCCTGATGATATTTTAGGAATACTTCCAAAAACACGAACTGAACAATATGAAATACGTGCTATTATTGAAAGAATTGTTGATAATTCTGAATTTGAGGAATATAAAAAAAACTATGGAAAAACAATAGTTTGTGCCTACGCACGTATTGACGGCTGGGCGGTTGGCATTGTTGCCAATCAACGAAAAGTTGTAAAAACAGCCAAAAAAGAAATGCAGTTTGGAGGAGTTATTTATTCAGATAGTGCAGATAAAGCAACTCGATTTATTGCAAACTGTAATCAGAAAAAAATTCCACTAGTATTTTTACAGGATGTTACTGGCTTTATGGTTGGTAGCAAAAGTGAACATGGTGGTATTATTAAAGATGGAGCCAAAATGGTAAATGCGGTAAGTAATTCAGTAGTTCCAAAATTTACTATAATTATAGGAAATTCATATGGAGCAGGGAATTATGCAATGTGTGGCAAAGCGTACGATCCAAGATTAATTGTGGCTTGGCCTTCTGCTCGTTTAGCGGTTATGGGAGGCGAACAAGCAGCTAAAGTTTTATTGCAAATTGAAACTGCATCACTAAAAAAGAAAGGTGAAAAAATCACAAAAGAGCAAGAACAAAAAATCTTAGAGTCTATTCAGCAAAGGTATAATGAACAAACATCTCCTTATTATGCAGCTGCTCATTTATGGACTGATGCTGTTATAAATCCATTAGACACCAGAAAATGGATTAGTATGGGAATTGAGGCTGCCAACCATGCTCCTATTAAAAAAGAATTTAATTTAGGAGTAATTCAAGTATAAAAAATTGTAGAAATATATTGTAATAATTACATTTGCAACACTAAAAATAAAGTTAAATTATGGGAAGAGCCTTTGAATTTAGAAAAGCAAGAAAAATGAAACGTTGGTCTGCAATGGCAAAAACCTTTACTCGTATTGGTAAAGATATTGTAATGGCAGTTAAAGAAGGTGGCCCAAATCCTGATACAAATGCACGTTTAAGAGCTGTTATTCAAAATGCGAAGGCAGCTAATATGCCAAAAGATAATGTAGAACGTGCTATAAAAAAAGCAAGTGACAAAGATACGGCAAACTATAAAGAAGTTTTATTTGAAGGATATGCACCTCACGGTATAGCTTTAGTTGTTGAAACGGCAACCGATAATAACAACAGAACTGTTGCCAATGTTAGAGCTGCTTTTAATAAATGTGATGGGAATTTTGGAACTTCAGGCTCGGTAATTTTTATGTTTGACCATACTTGTAATTTTAGAGTGAAAGCGGAAGATTTAAAAATGGATTTAGAAGAATTTGAGCTAGAATTGATAGATTTTGATGTTGAAGAAGTTTTTGAAGATGAAGATGGAATTTTAATTTATGCTCCTTTTGAACAGTTTGGAGCTATTCAAAAATATTTAGAAGAAAACAACTTAGAAATTCTTTCTTCCGGATTTGAACGAATACCTACTACTACCACTAAACTTTCTGAAGAGCAACAAGCTGATGTTGAAAAATTATTAGAAAAATTAGAAGAAGATGATGATGTTCAGAATGTGTATCACTCTATGGAATTGTAATGCCTTTAATTAATAAAAAATCTTCAATCTTAAAAAGTGAAGTAACCTCAACAATTGTTTGCCCTAAGTGCAATAAAAAACAATCAACAAAAATAGTTGTCTCAGGAAGGTATAAACACTTTTTACAATTACCTTTAGTTTCTATTGGGAAATATGGTAAATCAACTTGTTCCAATTGCAATCAAGTTTACCAGCTAGAAGATATGCCAAAAGATATTAAACTTGCATACTTTGAACTGAAAGAAACCACTAAAACTCCTGTATGGCACTACTCTGGTTTAATTTTAGTTAAATTGATGGTAATCCTCAAAATAATTAGTCGATATTTTTAATCATTTTTAATGTTTCAACCCTGTTTATTTTTTTAGTTTCAGTAACAGCAAACTTATTTAAAAAATAAACTTCTTTTGGGATTTCATAAGAAGATACTAATTTTAGCTTTTTAATTTTTTTTAAAAGTTCTTCTTTAGCTATTTCCTTATTAGCACATTCAACTACCAAAATTAATTTTTCTCCTAAGATAACATCTGGTATTCCCGAAACAAAAAAACGAGTTGTTAAAATACGACCTATATTTATTTCAATTTGCTCAGGAATTAATTTTATTCCTCCCGAATTGATAATAGCATCAAACCTTCCCAACCATTTAAATTCCTTTTCTGAAATTAATGTTACCAGATCATTAGTAATCACTTTTTCACTAGAAATTTTTGGAGCATCTATTACTAAACAACCTCTTTTGTCTATAGAAATTGAAATATTTGGTAGCGTCTTATAATGAGATTCTTCGACAGGCTCAGAATGACAATTGTTTAGTTTTTTTACGGCAATATGTGTAATCGTTTCAGTCATTCCATACGTAGCAAAAATTGCTGTGTCTACATTTTGAATTTTATTAAGTAATTCTTCTGAAACAACTCCACCCCCAACAATTAATTTATTTATTTTATACAACTCATTTAAAGAATTGTGTAATTGCATTGGCACCATTGCCGAAAATTCATACTTTTTTTTATTGTTTTTTAAAGGTTTTGATACTGGTTTTACAATATCTAAATGCCAACCCAATGTTAATGCACGTACTAACATCATTTTACCAGCAATATAATTTGGAGACATACACAATAATGCTGTAGTAGTTTTAGGCAATTTAAAATATTCACCTGTTGCTTTTGCACTATTTTCCATATGTGTTTTCTGAAGTTTCACAACTTTTGGCTTCCCTGTTGAACCTGATGTTTTTACTTCAATAAACAAACTATCATTAAACCATTGTTGTAAAAAATTAGCAACCTCTATACCTATGGTTTCTTTAGAAAAATTAATTAATTCTTCTTTTGAACTAAATGATTTTCCTTGTAATTTAAAATCTTTATGGAATTTTTCAACTTTCAACTTTATACTTTAATTTAAGCTATAAACTCTTCTTCTTTCAATTCAATAGGTTTACGTATTGTTCCCATCAATTTTTCTTGCCAATTGGTCCATCCATATTTTTTTGAAAAAATAAGTAAAACTAGTGGATACAAAATAAACACAGGCACAAACATTTCCCAATCAACAGAAGGTTCAGAAGTATCAATTAACAATGCATCTGTTTGAAAGACTGTCCAATTTGTAGTTACAAAAACTGCAGCAATTATATTATTTGCGGCATGAAAACCCAAGGATAATTCTGTTCCTTCATCCATCAACGTAAATATTCCTAAAACCAATCCTGTTCCAATGTAATATACCATCGTTATCCAACCCAATTTTTCAACTTCAGGATTTAAACCGTGTAATAAGCCAAAAATTACAGAAGTTAATAGTAAAGCTATAAATGAATTTTTAAACCACGTTCCAAAACCTTGCATTAAATACCCTCTAAATAACAGCTCTTCCATACTGGTTTGAATTGGTAAAAACAATAATGAAATAATTACTAAAATAAAAAATGGCAGCGGTTTAAAATTCCAAACATAATCTTCAGGAGTCATAAAATAACCTACTAAAACCATAACTACTCCAATTGCCGCCCAAATTTTAAATGCATAAAACACCCTGCTCCAATCTAATTTTTCTCGACTAGTAATTAACGTTATAATTTTTCTTTTATGAATAACTTTTATCCCCAAAAACAATGATAATAATCCAGCTAAAAAAGATAAGATTATTAAAAACAAATACAAATTTGAATCCATACCCAAGGTTGCAAAATTATCTTTGGCTGCAACAGCAAATTCATTTAAATCACTGGCGTAAAAATAGGCAACACCTGTTAAAGGAATAAGCCCTATAAACTGCCATCCAAAAAACAAAATTATAATTGTTACTATATATGCCCACCATTGATTGTTGCCCTTGTATGCTTCTTGTATAAATTTCATGTTTTGTTTTTGATAGTTTTAAGTAACACTTCGACAGGCTCAGTGTGACTTCAAAGTTATAATAAATTAAATTTCCATTTTTTTGTATTGTTATAATGTAAATGTCCTTTTTTTACTTCTAACGGACTTTCAAAATTATTAGTAAATAAACTTCCTGTTCCTAAGCCTTGTGGCATTTTATTGTTTAAAGTATAGGTCCACTGTGCAATTGCATTTAGTCCAATGTTACTTTCTAAGGCAGATGTTATCCACCATTTAATTTGTTGCTTTTCGGCCAAATTTACCCATTCTTCGCTTCCTTTAAAACCACCAACCAAACTCGGTTTTAAAATAATGTATTGTGGATTTACTATTTGTAGTAATTTTTTCTTATTTGTTACATTAAAAATGCCAATTAATTCTTCATCTAAAGCAATTGGTATTGGTGTATTTAAACATAATTCTGCCATTTCTTCTATATTCCCTTGCTTTATTGGTTGTTCAATGGAGTGTATTTCAAATTCTGATAGCTTTTTTAATTTTTCTAATGCTTCCGAAAGAGAAAAGGCACCGTTTGCATCTACTCTTAATTCAATCTCTTTTGAAGAAAACTCTTTCCGAATACTTTTTAATAAAGAAATTTCAGCGTCAAAATTAATGGCGCCAATTTTCATTTTTATGGTTGAAAAACCAGCTTCTATTTTTTCTTTTATTTGTTGCTTCATAAAAGATTCATTTCCCATCCATATCAAACCATTTATATTTATTGCATCTTTAGATTGTGTAAATTTAGAAGGAAATAATTCAAATAAATTTGCGCTTTTTAAGGATAAAACAGCTTGTTCTAAGCCAAATTGTATAGAAGGATATTCAACTAAATTCGCTAATAACTCATCTATATTTTTATTAATATTAGCGCAAAGCCATTGCAATTTCTCTTCATAATCTGGGCTGTCATCTATACTTAAGCCTCTAAAAACGGCGCACTCACCAACTCCCATTCTCTCTCCGTCAACAAGTTTTAAAAAATAGGTTTCTTTGGTTTTTAATATTCCCCTTGAAGTACCACTAGCCTGTTTGAAATTAAGAATGTATTTTTTATAGTTTGCAATCATCTCTTAAAAGTTTGAAATATACAACTATTTAAAAAATTATTTAAATGATAAAATTAAAAAAATTGGTTACTAAGAAATTTAGTTACTAACCACCCAAAAATTACCGTTCACTTAGTTTTGTTTTTTCAAACTGACCTATTATCCTACTTTTATTTGGAAATAACTTTTAAAACCCTTCAAAAATGAAACGTAAATATTTAATAATAGGTGGCATACTAATCGCATTAATACTATATAAAATTATGAACAATACATCAAACAATTCCAAACCAAGTGATAAAGTCGTTATAGAAAAAGTTAGAGAACGCTTCAAATCGGGAGATATAACGCTTAACGGTGAATCAACAAGAAAAGAACAAATAAAAGGTGTTTGGCACTACTATTATTGGCGACACTTTACGGTTACTGCTACTAACGAAGAAGGTCTTACGGGTAAGATGACAGGTGCTGTAATTTATGAAAAAATAGGTGATACTTATTCTTTTCACAATTATGCCACAGGAGAAATGTCAGTTGGAGGTGTAAAAGACCCTAATAAAGATGAAATAATAAACTATCTGTATGCCAATTTACAAGATTTCTTAGGAGGTGCTTATAATGATATTGTAGGTGAAAAGCCTATTATTTCAATACCTGATAATACAAAATTTAATTGGGGAAGTCCTGAAATGCTTACTCTTAATATAAAAGTAGTATATAGTAGAAAAGTATCTTATACAGAAGTAGAAAAAGCAGAACACACCTACGAAACTATACTTTTTAAAAATGGAGCTGATGGTGAATGGAACAGAATATTAGCCGATAATATTGAAGGAGAAAAGAAAGTTATCAGCCGGAAAAAATATACATCTGCCGAGATAGATGCAATGAAAACACTTCAATAAAAAATAAAATCTAAAAAAATGAAAAAAATATTTTTAATTATAGCATTATTTTTTGCAGCAACAACAATTAATGCACAAGTGCCAAGTGACGGAGCAGTGATAAAAAAAGTAAGAGAACGCTATAAAACAGGAAAAATAATCCTAAATGGTGCAACAACCAGAAAAGAACTGATAAAAGGTGTTTGGCATTACTATTATTGGCGCCATTTTACCGTTACAGCAAAAAGTGCAGAAGGACTTACAGGAAAAATGACAGGTGCTGTGATTTATGAAAAATTTGGTAACCGTTATTCATTTAAGAATTATGCAACCGGCGAAATGTCTGTTGGAGGAATGGCAAAACCTAATAGTGCCGAGTTAAAAAAATATCTGTATGCCAATTTACAAGATTTCTTAGGAGGTGCTTATAGTGATATTGTTGGTGAAATGCCAAAAATAACCATTCCTGTAAACACAAAATTTAATTGGGGAAGTCCTGAACAAGTTACTTTTAACGTAAAAGTAGTGTATAGTAGAAAAATTTCCTATACCGAAGTAGAAAAAGCAGAACACACCTATGAAACTATGCTTTTTAGAAAAGGAACAAGCGGACAATGGAATAGAGTTTTAGCAGATGACATCGAAGGAAAGAAAAAAGTTATCAGCAAAAAAAAATACACTTCCACTGAAATTGATACTATGAAAAATTTATCAGATATAGATAACGAACAAGCTGCCTCAGCAGCTATTTCTAGTATGCCAAAAGTAGAAGAAGCGCCTGTTTTCAAATCGGATAAACAACTTTTTTACTACATTCATGATAAGTTAATGGCATCAGCACCACAAGAGGCAAAAGCTTATTTATATAAAGTACTGGCAAAAAGAAGTTTTGAAAATGGATTAGTAGTAAAGGGTTATGTACAAATGTGGTTAGATAAAATAATTGATAATTTAGGAGCTTTTCAAAGTACCTATTGTCAGTACCCAATAATAAAAGAAGAACAAGAAGGTGCCATTTCATTTTATGATAAAGATAAATCAAAAAGCATTAGATATAGAGGTGTTCAAGAAGATGGCACTTGGAAATTGAAAGAGGTTTCGTACTATGTTCCAAGTCAAGATGCTATTAACAGATTAACCGGAAAAGTTGGTAATTGTACTGAAAAGCCTAATCTTGAAGTAAAAGAAAAAATTACCTATACTATTGGAGCTATTGTAGATGTGAAATTCTCGAATGGAACATTTGCTGCTGAAGTTTACAAAAAAGATACCAGTTTTGATAACCGCTATTACGTAAAACTTTTAGAAGGTGGACGTGGTTATTGGGTAACAGACGATACAATGAACCCAAGTACAGCAAAAAAAGAAGTTTCAAAAAAAGAAAATGCTGTTACAAAAGAAGTAACAAAAACAATTACAGATTTTAAAGTAGGTGATCACGTAGGCATCAATACAAGAAGTGGTGTAATGAATGGAACTATTATTAAAGCTACCGGAAGTAATTATTTAATAAAGTTAGATGAAAGTGGGTATCAAGATATGTGGGTAAAAAAAGCACATCTAACTAAACTATAAAATAACCAAATCGATTAACATCTGTATCAATGATATCTTTTAAAACAATAGAAAGCATTTTAAAAATAAGCGGTCAAATATTGATGGTAGTCGGTTTCTTTGTCTTTTTTATAGGCTTATTAGCTTCACCGGTTATTTATATAAATATAAAACAACGACATTTTTTTAAAAAATTTACAAAAAAGTATCATTTAAAAATAGAGCCCTATAAGCACTTTGTAATACGTGATTTCCCTTATGCTTCCGGAAAAATAAATGATAAAAATGTTTTTATAGAAGCAACAAAATTGGGAAAATCGTATTATAACATACATTTTGATACATTCAAATATTCAAGTCCTGTTATTAAACTTGGGGTTGAGTTTAATAACCCTGCCATTAAGAAAATAGTGCTAACTCAAAAAAAGTTGTTTTCAAGTCAATATATATCAGAATTTGACAAATATTTTAATGTAGAAGTAAAACCCGAGGAATTCGAATCGAAAATTTTTAATAATAGAACAAAGCAAAACATTATGAATTATTCTCGTAAATCTCAAAAGTATGTAAATTTATTTTTAGACAAAGGTTACTTACTGAGTATTTCAAATTTTGAATTAACTAATGCTAAAAAATACAATACGATTGTTGATAAATTTACCTTAATGATGTCGATAATCAATACTAAATAAAAATATAAAACAATGAAATATCTTTTATCAATACTAGTAACCTTTCAACTACTAACTACAAAAGCACAAGAACAAGAAAATTTTATAACTGCCATAGACTTTGAATTAAACAAAGAGATAGACTACAAAGCAAATTTAAATGAAGGTAAAGTTTTAGAGGACTTATCATGGGCTTGGAGCAGTCAAAATGCTTGTTTCCCAAAAACGCAAAAGCATAAATTCACAGGGAAACATGTGCTGTTTACAGGAATTATTCCTCCGTATAGCGAAACAACTATTACAGTTACACCTAAGGATAAAAAAGCGAATTTCAGTGTGTATGCCTATCAAATTAATCTGAACGAAGATTTTGTAGTTCCCAATTTACCTCATTGTATTACTTGTGAGGCAGATCATAAATGGGATTACAGAAAAAAAGGGAGAAAAAAACAAAAACACATCCGTACAATAGATAATCTAACGGCAATTAATAATTCATATCGTTTAGTTATAGGTGTTGTTGGTGCAGACGGGCTTGAAGAAGGAGAATTTATTGTAACTGTTAAAACTGAAGAAAAATTTAAATAGACATAAAATGGAAGAGGCGGAATTAAAAAAAATAAAAGGCAAAATTAAATTTGTAGAAAACTTTGCAGATTACAATGTAGAAATAACCGAAATAATGCCCGATTTAAAAGTAAAAATAGTAGAGCATTTATTTAATAGAGAAGGAGAATGGCAAATTGTAGATTCAATGCCAGATATAAAAATAAAAATTGTAGAAAATTTTGGAGATTTTAGTATTCAATTCGTAAATAACTTTCCCGGAATAGTATAAAACTCCTATTTAATTATAACCACTAAATTTATACAAAATGAAAATTATAAAATTGTGTTTACTTTTTTTTCCTTTAATTGTGTTTTCACAACAAACAGATAGCATATCACTATCAAATCTATCTATGTCAAAAAATTCCAAAACAGGCGCTCTGTCAAAAGGTGTAGAAATTACTTGTGATCAAGTAATTATGAAAGTAAATGGAAAAGTACAACAAACAAATACATTTTTTTACGATGATGAAATTGAATTGAGTTTTGAAAATGTTAAAGGTTTTAAAAAGAATAATAACAAAGTATATCCAAAAATGTCCATGGAAATTATAAAAAACAATAACGAAGTTGTTTTTTCAAATCCAAAACTATTGGATGGGTTACAGGGAACAGATTTATCGCCCTTACAATTGTATGCCAGTTTTAAGGCACATTTAGATTA
Organism: Lutibacter sp.; assembly: GCA_021647265.1. Classification (GTDB taxonomy): domain Bacteria; phylum Bacteroidota; class Bacteroidia; order Flavobacteriales; family Flavobacteriaceae; genus Lutibacter. Next base: position 33,330 of record JAKIVA010000019.1, on the reverse strand, counting down.
TGGAGATGCTAATTACAAACTAATTATAAAAATAACGGATGCAAAAGGAACAGGTTTTTTCACCTATGAATTTCCTTTTAAAGTACGTAACAATAGTAAATTTTTAAATATTACATTCTCTGATAATGTTAGTGTAGGAACTATTTTTTTATGGAATAAAACCACAGAAGAATATGTAAAAGAACCTACCATTAATCCCAATAATGTATATGTAATAGTTTTTGACAACATCTATGGTTTAAATGGAGATAACCCAAAGGTTTATCCTGTTTTTTCAATGAATCTTGATAATTTTAAAGGTCATAATATTCTAAATGAGGATCATCTTTTAAAGCAATATGAAGTTGATGGAATTAATGCTACAGAAGTAGAAAACAACCAAATTACAGGAGAAATAACATTTGATAAAGATAAAGGTAGTATTAAAAATCCCTATATGTTTGAAGCTAAATTAGTAGATAAAAAGACAAATAAGTATATCGAAGTAAAAACCATTTTCAACATACAATAAATATGAAAAATATCTTAAAACAAAGCAACATAATTTTAGTATTGATACTTGTAACAATAACTTCGTGTGAATATCACCAAGCAACTAAAAAAGACTTAACAACTGGAGCTGTAACAAAAGAAAATAACTTAAAATGTGCTGAAGTAACCATAAAACAAAATAATAACATTGTTAAAACAAATACTTTATCATACAACGATGAAATTGTAATTATTTTTGATGAAGTTATCGGTTTAAAAAAACAAAGCAACAATTTGGTGTATCCTGCAATGTCAATGAATATTATTAAAAACGATAAAGAAGTAATAATCTCAGAACCTAATCTCTTAAAAGATTTGAATGGAACAGATTTAACACCCTTACAATTAAGTGCCAGTTTTAAAGCAGCTTTTGATTATGAAACACCTGGAACCTACAAAATTTTAATTAAAATTTGGGATTTAAAAGGAGATGGAACTATTACGTATGAATATTCTTTTAAGCTAAAAGCAGCTGACGATGAAGCATTTATAATTGAAAAATCTGATGGAGTAAGTTACAAAAACATTTACTTAATAAATAAAAACAACAATAAAGTAGTTGGTAAAGTTCTAGATGCAAAAAATACATATAGCTTAATTTTCGAAGGACTTAAAGGGTTAAATAATACCGATAAGGTTTATCCTGATTTTTCAATTAAAATTACTGATAATAACGGAAAACTAGTCTACAATTACACACATTTACTTCAACAATACGAAACTGTAGGGGTTGATGCTAAACTGGTAGAAAAATCATTATTTACCAATATTAGTTTTAAAAATATTTCCATTGCCAATCCGTACCATTTAACTGCTTTGGTAAAAGATCTAAAAACAAATAATTACATTCAAGTTAAATCGATTTTTGAATTAAAATAAGATGAGGTATTTTATAATTAGCATATTATTTTTTAGCACATTTACTGTCTTTTCACAAGATGAATTAGATGATATTGATATAGCAAACAATACCTATCAACAAAGTAAAAAGGAATTAGATAGTGTTTTTCAAGAAGTCCTAAAACAATATGCCAATAAAACACTGTTTATTCAAAAATTAAAAAAATCACAACAAGCTTGGAAAACATATAGCACTTTAATGCTGGAAATGCGTTATCCTGATTATAATTATTTAGAAAATCAAGGTGATTATAATCTTTGTTTTGCTGATGAAATAAATGAAATTACTCGAAAAAGAATAAATGAATTAAACGTATGGTTAGTAGATGTAAATACCGAATTTGAATTTGATGATTGTAGAGGTTCTATTAAAATTGTTGCTTATGAAAATCCAAATTCTGATAATGAACCTGTAATTTTATTTTACTATTCTAAAGAAACAGGCGAGTTGGAATACAACTTTTCTATACGTTTTGATTATGTTGTATTTGGTTATAAAAACCCCAATATAAATAGTGAAAAATTATTCTTGCTCTCTATTTTCACCAAAGATGTAGAAAACAATCCGTACCAATGTAAATACGGAGCTTACTACAACCCTAGTGATTTTGATGGTTTTCAATTAAAATTGGATACAATAGTTGGTGATTTTACCAAATTATTAATTCAAAAAGACAGTAAAACTATAGATATTATTTATATGGAAAAGAAGTATTTTTCAGAATAAAAGAGTTTAAAAATTATATTTAAAATTTCTGAATCTTTTTAAAAAACTCTTCTTGATAACTACGCCCAATAGGTAGTTTGTGTTCTTTAATGAAAATAGAACCTTCTTTGTATTTATCTACAAATTTTAGGTTAATTATAAAAGACCTGTGAATTCTAATAAATTTACTATCCGGTAATTTTGTTTCTACCTTTTTTAAAGTTTGAGATAGAATAAAACTATTTCCATCTGTAAATAATCTAGAATAATTATCTTCAGCCTTAACAAACATAAGGTCGTTTAAAGCAATTTTTATATATTCACTAAAATCTTTTACAAATATATATTCATTGTTATTTGTATTTACAACGGGTTTTATTTCCTGAAAAAGAGCTATTTCAATATTTGATTGTAAATCTTTGTCCGTAAACGGTTTTACAATAAAACCTGCTGGTTTTGTTCTTTTTACTCTATTGATAGTTAAATTATCTGTATTAGATGTTAAAAAAACAAAAGGAATATGAAAGTGTAAATTAATCTCTTCCGCTAAAATTATCCCATCCATATCTCCATCTAAATTTATATCTAAAAGAACTAAATCGGGTTTATTATTTTTAATGCTTTGCAAGGCACTTTCAGCATCTTCTTCTATTCCTATAACGTCATATCCAATCTCTTCTAGAGACATCTCAATATCTGAAGCAATAATAGGCTCATCTTCTACAATTAATATTTTTGGTTTTATGTTCATCCTTATTTTATGTGAGGTTAAGAAAGTTTAAATTTAGTTATTTTCATTGAAATTTCAGCACCGTTATTATTTTTAAAAACAATGTCTGCTTTTAGTTTTTTACACAAAGTATGTATCAATTTCATTCCGTAAGATTCAAAATTCTTCCAATTAAAATTTGGAGGAAATCCTTGCCCATTATCTCTTATTTGGAGAAGCAAAAAATTAGTAGATGGTTTTTCAAAACGAATAGAAAATTCACCTATTTCTTTATCAACGCCATGTTTGAAAGCATTACTAATAAGTTCATTTAAAATTAAGCCTAAAGGAATGGCCGTATCTACATCAAGTAAAATGTTTTCTATTGAAATATTCATTTTAACTTTGGTAGTATCAATCCCATAGGAAAGTGCTAAACTATCAATAAGTTCTGTAAAATAAACCTTTGTTTCAATACCCGTAATATTCTTTTCTTTATATAATTTTTGATGAATTAACGACATTGATTTTATTCTATTCTGGCTATTATTAATAATATCCTTCGATTTACCATCTTCCAAAAACCGCGACTGCATATTGAGTAAAGAGGATATAATTTGTAAATTATTTTTAACTCTATGATGTGTTTCTTTAAACAAAATTTCATTTATAGCGAGAGTTTCTGATATCTTTTCGTTTTTTTCTATAAGTTCTTTATTTGATTTATGACGAATATAAAATAAGCGATATAACAATCCTGAAATAAGAATTAACGCTAAAACACTGATAATTAAAGTTTTAATAATTGATTTGTTTTCTTTCTCCTTGGAAGCATTTTTTAAGTCTTGCAATTCTTTTTCTTTATCAAAATTATATTGCATTTCTAACTGTGTTATATACTTAATGTTTTTTTCGTTATATATACTATCAAATGCTTTTTGATAAAGTTTATAATTAATAAATGCATTTTTATAATCATTAACTGCCTCATATACTTCAGACAAACATAAATAGGCTTTTTTTTGTGTTTCTAAAACTCCACTTTGAATAGCTAATTGTTTTGATTTGGTGCAATCTTCTTTAGCCTTATCGTATTTTTTCATCCTATAAAAAATACGCCCTCTAATAACATAACTTTCCATTAATCCGGAAATTAAATCATTCTTTTTATAGTAATCTAAAGCTTCATTTATGTTTTCTAGAGCTAATTTATACTTCCCTATTTTAAGCAAAGCTAAGCCTATGTTCTGGTTGGTATTAGCAACAGATGAGGCCTGTGAATTTCCATCAATTTTTAATTGTTTAGCGCTAATTAATACATCTAGAGCTTCTTGAAATTTGCCCATACTCAATAATAAATCTCCCTTATTTGAAAGTATAACTCCGGCATATTTAATGGCTTTTAAGCGTAGTGAATTTTGATACGCTTTATTATAATTCTCAATTGCTTTTGGAAAATCTTCCATTTGATTATAAAAATTTGCCAAAGTATTATACAATATAAGTTGCTGACTAAGAAGTTTTCTTTTTGATTTTATAGATAAAGTTAGCGTATCCATAGTTTCTAAAATAGATTTTGACGCTAGCACCATTTTAATGGCTTTTGTAATATCTCCCTTTTTTCTATAGACTCCTCCTAAAGAGTTTAATATTGCTGAATTTATAAAAGGAACATTTTTATGTATAATCAAATTCTTAGATTTTTTTAAATAATATTCTGCTGAATCCAAATTTGAATTGTAATAATAATAATTTCCTAAAATGCGGTATTCATCAGCAATTAGTATACTATTTTTAGTAGAAGTGGCAATTTCAATACTTTTTTTAATGGTACCTAAAGTGTAGGTATTAAATCTATTTTCTGATATAATTCTGTTTAGTTTACTAATTTTTATACTATCAGATTCGTTTAATATAAGGATGCTTTTTGTAATTGAATCAATAGATTGTTGATTGAAATTTTTATTAATTTTAGATTGGCTAAAACTAGTTGTTCCATTAGCTATTAAAAAGATGAGTATAAGAGGAAAAATTGTAAGCTTCATTAACTATTTTAAAGAGGTTTCTATTGTAAAAATAACAATTATGTACATATAATTTTAGTATAGTAACTATTTTTCCATATTATGTACATTTAGCACACTTATAAAACAATTTTCTTGTAAAATATAACCTAACCGCACTATAAAACTACAATACAATTATCTCTTGAAATTTGAAACAAACAACTATTTAAAAAATTATTTTATATTAGGAACTTAAATTAATTCTATTTTATGGAAATACCACACATACCAAACTTAATTTACTATGCTATTCCTTTTTTTATTGCCACAGTACTAATTGAGGGAATTGTAATTTATAAGAAAAAACCAAACAGCTATAATTTAAAAGACACCTTTGCTTCATTAGCAATGGGAATTGGTAATATTTTTATTGAAATGATTAGTAAATTACTAATTGTTTTTGTAATTACTTTCTTGTATGAAAATTATAGAATTTCTACAATTCCTTTTGCTTGGTGGGCTTGGTTACTCGTTTTTGTTGGACAAGATTTTTTTTATTATTGGTTTCACAGAATCAGCCATGAAAGTCGTTTTTTTTGGGCATCACACGTAGTACATCATTCTTCCCAAAAATACAATTTAAGTACTGCTTTACGGCAAACTTGGACTGGTAGTTTTTTTGGTTTTATTTTTTATTTAGCATTGCCTATATTGGGGTTTCATCCATTAATGGTTTTTACTCAAATGAGTATTAGCTTACTATATCAGTATTGGATTCATACAGAGTTAATACATAAAATGCCTCGTTGGTTTGAAGCTATTTTTAATACACCATCGCATCACAGAGTACATCATGGGTCAAACCCTTTGTATTTAGATAGAAACCATGCAGGAATACTAATTATTTGGGATAAACTTTTTGGCACTTTTCAACCTGAATTAGAAAATGAAAAGGTTGTTTATGGGTTAACTTCAAACATAAATTCATTCAATCCAATAACAATTGCTTTTCATGAATGGATTGCCATTTTTAAAGATGTGTTTACTTCTAGAACTTCTTTTTCTAATAGGATAAAATACTTTATTAAACCACCTGGATGGAAACATGACGGAACAGGAATACTATCTAATGACCTAAGGCAAGAATGGTTAAAAAATAATCGCTAATTACAATTTAATATTTTCTCCAATTGGTAATAAAAATAATTCTTTTTTTGCATTTGCAAATTTGGTAAATGCCTCTTTATGGTTTATTTTTATATAATCAAAAGTATCAAAATGATATCCTAAAATCTTATTACAATTTAAAAAAGTACTAGCCTTTATTGCTTCATCAATTCCCATCGTGAAATTATCTCCCATTGGTAAAATTGCTAAATCTAGTTCACCTATAACATCTGGAATTAATTTCATATCGTATGTTAAGGCTGTGTCACCCGCAATATATAATCGGTGATGACTTGTTTCTATTACAAATCCTCCTGGTTGCCCTCCATAGCTTCCATCGGGAAACGAACTTGAATGTACAGCATTGGTATAATGAACAGTTCCAAAATCAAATTTCCATTTTCCACCGTGATTCATTGGGTGACCATCAATACCTTTAGCTTCAAAATGAGCAACAATCTCAAAATTTGAAATTATTTTAGCACCTGTTCTTTTTGCTATAACTTCAACATCTAAAATATGATCTTGATGTGCATGCGTTATCAAAATATAATCTGCTTGTAATTTATTGATGTTTATTTTATTAGCCAATTCATTTTCTGAAATAAAAGGATCAATTAGCAACGTTTTATCTCTTGTCTCAATACTTAAACTTGCGTGCCCTAAATATGATATTTTCATTGTAAAGTTGTGTTAGTTGGTTTACTGCAATTTAAAAAAAAATTCATAAAAAAACCACGAAAAAATAATATTCCGTGGTTTTTAAACAAACAAACAAAAAAGTACAATCTATTACTAGAATTGATACTTAATATATGTTGTAAAATTTCTTCCTGGTTCAAAGATTCTTCCCGATAGGGTACTTGAATTTTGATATGAAAAATTTAAGTGTTCATAATAGGCTTTATCAAAAATATTAAGCACTGCAGCTCCAATTGATAATCCATCATACGGTTCAAAACCAAAGCGTAAATCTAGTGTTCCAAAACCTGGTGTTTTTTCTTCCATAAATGTTGTTGAAATTCTATCTTGACTGGCAACCAACCTTGAACTTAACAAAATCCAATAATTTTCATTCTCATATTTGATACCTAAATTAGCTTTAAAAGGAGGTATTTGTGGAAGTGGTTCATCAAAATCTTTATTTTGAGCTCTGGTATAGGATATATCTGAGGTAAATAAAAGTTTCTCTGAAGCTTTTACATTAAGCGTAAACTCAAAACCTGTTTGAGTTGCTTTATCTACATTTACAAACTGTTTTGTTACCGTTGGTGGTGTTGTTGGCATATACACACGAGGTATATCTGTAACAACTGCCGTAATATAATCTTCTAAGTATGAATGAAAAAATGTAGCTCCAATTTCTATAATTTTAATTTTCTTCATAAAAGAGAGCTCAATTTGATTGTTTACTTCGGGCTTCAAATTGGGATTCCCTACATATTCATAAGGGTCAACTCCAACATTAAAATGGTTGATATAACGTTCTACCATTGATGCTGTTCTTACACCTCTACCTAAGGCAAATTGTGCCTGAAAACCATTTTTCTGGTATTTTAATGAAATATTTGCACTAACATTTGTTTCTGTTTTATCCTTAATAACACCTCCGTATAAGTCTGCAAAATCAGCAGCAGGATCATCAAGTGAGGTCGCAATAAAATCAGCTCTAATTCCTGTTGTTAACGTAGTGAAATCTTCTATTTTAAATTTACCTTCAGCAAATAACCCTATGTCATCTAAATTTGCATCTTGCCAAACTTTATCATAAAAAGTCATAGGGTTTGGAAGCGTCATACCATTCATTTTTTTTACAATCCTTGTTCTGTTACCTTTCCTGTCAATTATATTAGCATCAATACCTGTATAAAGTCTAGAGTTATCAGAAAGGTTAAATACCAATTCTGCTTTACCTCCGTAGGTCCATGACGCTACTGGTGTTCTTGCATCTACCATCATAAATGAAGGGCGCCCTTCATTAGTCATTAAGTGGTCAACATAGGAATAAAACACTTTAAATGTAAAGCTGTTAATTTTTTCAGAAAGTTCATTAATTTTATAATCTACTCCTACCAAATAACTATCGTCATAAGGAGAATCCATTGGTAAACCCGCGTGATCTATATCTCTAGTAAAAGATTGTCTCCAACTAAACTGCAACCGTTGATTCTCTTTTGGATTGACACCTAATTTAATAGAATAGTCAGTTGTTCTAAATGAAGAAGGAACTTCAATTCCATTGCCATCCGTATAATCTCCAAAATCTCGATACGAACCGTTGAAATTTACATCTATTTTTTTACCTACGTACACAACTGAGGCTCCACTTACCAAATTATTTCCATTGGTTTCATAACCCCCTTCAATACTTCCATGAACACCTAATTTATTTCTGTTTGGTGTTTTTGTTACAAGGTTAATAATTCCTCCAAAATTTTGACCAAACCGAACTGTAAAAGGACCTTTTACAATTTCAATTTTTTCAATTTCTTCTGGTATTGCATGAGTTGTAATAGGATCCATCCTGTTTGGGCAGGCGTTTAACACTTTCATACCTCCATCGTACTGTATATTTAACTGTTCATATCTAAATGAACGAAACACAGGCTCAGAAGCATAGGCTCCTTTTTTTGCAATTCCAAATCCTTTAATATCTCTAAAAAGTCCTCCTACGCTTCGTGGTTGACTTATTTTTTTTTCGGTTTCATTAATTATAACAGATTGTGAAATATCTTGCAAGGGGTTTGCCGATACAATAATTTCATTTAATTCAATTTGTGCCAATTGTAAGTTTACTATTAAAGAAGCATTTTTCAATACTACTCTTTTTGTTTTATAACTGATATGTGATATCTCTATTTTATCACCAATATTGGCATTTATACTAAACTCACCTTTTTTATTGGTAACTACATATTTATTACTATTTATAACTTTAATAGTTGCATTTTCAATGTAATTATTTGTTTTTTCATCAACTACTTTTCCATTTATTCTTATTGATTGTGAATAACTTATGGTGCTTTGTAGCAACATAAATATTAAACTTAACAGAAATAATTTTCTCATAATTTTATTTTATAATTATTTTAGTAACTACAATTTTAGAATTTTTGCCAACGTAGGTCACCCAAGCTATTAATAGCTCATTATTATTACTCTTTTTAAGGACTGCATGGTCATTTTTAGTATTGTAAGAACTGATTACTTTTCTTGTTTGAGTACCATTATATTTTATAGTATGTAATACGATATTATTATACGTTTGATTTCCTACTTTATAATAATCTTCATATACTATATAATAATTCCCATTTGGTAAGGCCTCCATTTGTGGGTGTCTTCCTACAGGCGTAATTAACATCTTATTTTCATAGAGTGAAATTTCACCTGTAAGTTTTTTGAAGAATATACCAATACCACTATCAGCTCCTGTAAACCACGTAACTGCTAACTCTTTTGAATTATCTGCAAATGAAGGCCCTGTATGAGGGCATCCATCAATTTTCCAATTATCTTTACCCATAGGCTCTGAATTAGAAAATGTTTTCCCATTATCTTGAGAAACTGTTCTATACATATCTCTAATTGAGCCTTCTGCTATATTTCTAAATGCAATATTTATGTTGTTATTTGTACTAACATAAATATCAGTTCTACAACATTGACATGTTGAGCCAGCTATTGGTTTTTCATCTACAAATCCCAAATTTGAATTAGACTTTGCAAAGTACAAAGTACTCCCATCTTTATCTTTTTCAAGTTTTCTACTGTCTAACCAACACAACCCTAACTCTCCATCTGGTAGTAATGCAACATCATAAAAACTTTGGCTTACTGACTCTACATCATCAACTAATTTTCTTTTCTCTGACCAACTGTTTCCTCCATCTTCTGAAATTGAATAATAGATATTTCCTGCGAATCTTCTTTTCGAGTTTTTATTTTCAATCCTAAAAACTGCATACAATATTCCTTTTGCATTTTTAGCAACTTTAGCCATGCTCTCTTGATGAGATTGCATTCCTATTGAAGATGCAACTGTTATTGTTTTACCAAACTTTTTAGAAACTCCATTAAATATTTTAAACTTTAAAATATTTGTTTTTAAAGTGTCAATCTCTTCAGTCCAGCTAAGAATAATATTCCCTTGACTATCAGAGTTAAAATAAGGCCCCATAGCATTGTAAGTGGTTTCAGTTACAATTGTTGGTGTATCAATTTCAACTAATTTCTCAATAGGTGCTTTTTGTGTACATGAAATAATAAGTGCACTTATTACTATAAATCTTAGTATTTTCATAGGCTAGGCTATTAAAATAAGTTAATTTCTAATCCCAAATTAAATGTACGTGGAGTTCCAGGCGTATAAGTTGTTCTTCCCCAATCTGTTGATGCTCTAACTGCATATAGTTTATCAGCTACATTTAATAAGTTTGCCCAAATATGCCAGTGACCTTTTTTATAACCTACACGAGCATTAAAAACATCATATCCTCCATAAGTATATTGATTTGCCTGATCTGTAAAGTATTCTCCAACATGTTGCCACTCTAACCCCAAACGAAGTCCTTTAACAAATTCTGGTCTATAAACAAGTTCTGCATTATTTACCCAATTTGGAGCTCCATTCATCTCATTTCCACTATAATCAGTTGTTGCTTCACCATCAACTAGTTTTGTTACAAAATCTATATAATTATGTTCTGAATAAGAACCACTTAGGCGAAAACTTACATCTTCTATTGGTTTTATTTTAAACAAATATTCGAATCCTAAATGTTCTGTCTCTCCTACATTCCTATTTTCTCTTATAGATACATCTCCTTCTAATACAGAAACTGATACAACTTCATCTTTTCCTCTTAAATAATAAGCTGCAACATCTATGTATAATTTATTGTTAAACAAACTTAACCAACTCCCTACTTCGTAATTATTAAACTTAGATGGATCTAACAAGGGTACATCACTTCCTCTATACAGATCTCCAACACTTGGGGGTAGAAAACCGTTGCTGTAATTTGCATAAATCCCTATTCCTTTATCAATATCATAAATTGCCCCTAAACGTGGTGTGAAAGCTGAAAAAGAAGTTTCAGTATTTGGTGCTTTATAATCTGAAGCATCAGCTCCTAGTCTATTGGTAAAATCATAATTGAACTGATCAATACGTATGGCAGCATTTAGCTTAATTTTTTCAGTTAATTTATATTCTCCCGAAAAATACCCTCCAATATTGAATAAATCTACTGCGTAATTAGAAAGGTAATCTCCAGTTAAAGTATAACTCTCATATATTCCTTCTGTATTCCTATAAACACTGGTTTCAAGTGCTTCATAAGTGTTAGGGCTATAATCTAAACTTGTTCCCACGTTAACTGTTATCCTATCAAACTTTATATTATGTTGTGCCACAAATCCATAACTATTGAAGCTATTATCATTTAATTGCCCAGGAGTATAGCTATCAAAATCGGCTCTGCTATCTATACGATACGATGGATTTTGTTTCATTGTATTATCCCTATATATTAAACTAAAGGATGTGTTATTTTTAGCATCCCAAATATGTTTCAACGTAGAATTAAAGCGTAGTGCCTTTGCATCTCTAAAAGTAAAGGTATGGTAGGATGTATAGTCTTTATTTTTATATTTTATTTCATCTAAACTACCACTCATTTCACTATAATAATTTATATTAGTTAGTGTATTGCTCCACGTAGTTTTATCATTAAAGCTATGTAGTATTTTTACCGTAATTGCTTCTTTGTTATAATCTCCATAAGCTCTAATTCCATCTTTTATTTGAGATTTATAACCACTTACATAAACACCTGTTTTATTAAAAGTAGTTGATACTTTAGCATCCATACGGCTATATCCTTGATCACTTCCTCTAATTGAAAAACTTCCTGTTGGAATTGCTGTTGGATTTGCAATAAAAAAATTAATAGCACCTCCTATTGCTTCGCTTCCGTATAATGATGAATACGGCCCACGAATAATTTCAATACTTTCGGTAGCAGCCATATTCATTTCTAGTAATGCATTATGGTTAAATACACCAGTAGGTCTAATAGGAATACCATCTTCTAAATACAAATACAAACTTTTGGTTGATATTGGTTGACGTATTGCCATCATATGCTGTTCATTTCCTAAATCAATCATTAAAACACCTGCTGCTTGATTTAATACTTGATCTATGGTTATAGGTTTAATTTCATCTAACATTTTAGCTGTTATTGTTGAAATTGCCACAGGTACATCTTCTCTTCGCTTTTGAGTTCTAGAAGCACTTACTACAACTTCTTCTAATCTATTATCTGTAGTTTCTAAATAAATAATTAGGCTTGTTTTATTTACACTAATTTTTTTAGTTTTATACCCCAAAAATGAAGTTGATATATTTATGGGTAATTTTACATTTTTAATTATAAATTCACCTAATTCATTTGTTGTTGTTCCTTTATGTGTATTTTCAATTAAAATACTTGCACCTAAAATTGGTTCTTTTGTTAAATTATCAACTACTTTTCCTTCAATAGTTGTCTCTTGAGCATACGAGAATGCTACTCCAAATACTAGTAATATACTAGTAAGTATAGATTTATTCATCTAAATATTTTTTTAAATCGCTTATTTCACGAACAAGCAATACTTATTACTTATTAATATGTTTTTGATTCAATCTTAAAATTGAAGTTTAATAGAATGTATGTACCTACATTTATTTATTAATAAATACAACATATATTGCAACATAGTAAGAACTATGTTTACTAAATTTTAAGAAATAGGTTATATGACAGTTAAAACCTGTGGTGGTTTTAAAATAGAAGAGAAATAATCTTGTGAAGTATTTTTACAAACGAATAATCGTTCAAAATTTAATTCATTGATATTTTTAAATTGATAAGAAAATTGTCCAATAGGAGAAACTGGATATTTATCAAAATCTATTTGAGGAATGGTAGATTTGTGATCGTGATTATTATGGTTTACTTTATTCAATTGCTTCTCCAGATAACATTTACCATTACAAGCCAAATAAGGTTTATCTCTATTTTCACAGAGTACGCTTGCTATATAATCATAATTAGCGTAATATTCAATAATAGGGGCAATAGGACGAACCATTGCCAACAAATAAAGTAGATAAAAAAATATGCCTAAAATTTGATTTTTCATTCACCTATTATAACAAAGGACAAATATATCTTTAATTTTTTATTCTAAAAACAAAATCCGTTAAAAATTTTTAGATAAAATCTCCCCCAAACCAAACAGCATAGAAAACACAAACGTACTAATTGCTAGTTTTTTTAATTCAGAATCTAGTAGTTTGGGAATTGTATTTTTATAAACTATAATAAAATGCTTAACAATAGGTATATAGGCTAAAATAAATAAAAATTGAATTTGTGATTTGTAATTAATTATAATGTATAACAACGTAAGTAAAAAAGAAAGCAACAATAAAAAGTAATGATAATATTTAGAAAGTTTACTTCCAATTTTAACAACTAATGTGTTTTTACCAGAAATAATATCACTTTCCATATCACGCATATTATTTAGGTTTAAAACTCCAATACTTAGGAAGCCAACAGAAAAAGCTGGTAGAAAAATAATTAAATCTAATTGCTTAGTGTATAAATAATAACTACCACATACACTCAACAAACCAAAAAATAGGAATACAAATAAATCTCCTAAACCACTATATCCATAGGCTTTTTTGCCCATAGTATATTTCATGGCCGCAGCAATACTAGCTATTCCAAGTATAAAGAAAATACTTAAATTGAGAAAATCATCTTTACCAAATGAAAAATAGATAAGTAAAACAGCAACAATTAATGTTAAAGCAATTGAAAATTTAATTGCTTTCATCATTTGTTTGGGAGTAATAGCTCCGCTTTGGATTGCTCTTTTTGGACCTATTCTGTTATTGTTATCAGTTCCTTTAACTCCATCTCCATAATCATTAGCAAAATTAGAAATAATTTGAAATCCTACCGTAGTTAGTAATGCCAAAGTGAAAATAATCCAATTAAAATAACCTTGAGAAGCTGCAATAGAACTTCCAACGATAATTCCTGAAATTGAAAGTGGTAAAGTTCTTAAACGAGCTGCTCCAATGTATTGCTTAATCATATTTTGTTATAATTAGTGTAACGTAATTATAAATCATCAGCATTGGCAATAAGTTCAGCAATATCTAATACTTCTATTTCTTTTTCTTTATTCGTTATTTTTACGCCGTCAGTCATCATTGTATTACAAAACGGACAACCTGTTGCTATAATATCAGGGTTTACTTCAATAGCATCTTCTGTACGTTCCACATTAATTTCTTTAGTTCCTTTTTCAGCATCTTTAAACATTTGAGCTCCTCCAGCACCACAGCATAAACCATTTGTTTTACAGCGTTTCATTTCAACTAATTCTACATCTAGCTTTTGAATTAATTCACGAGGAGCCTCATAAATATTATTGGCACGCCCTAAATAACAAGGGTCATGAAATGTTATTTTTTTTCCTTTAAATTTACCTCCTTCAATGGTAATTCTACCTTCATCGAGTAGTGATTTTAACAACTCTGTATGATGTACAACCTCATAAACTCCACCTAATTCTGGATACTCATTTTTTAATGTATTGAAACAATGTGGACAAGCAGTTACAATTTTTTTTACTTTATATGCATTTAACACTTCAATATTTGTCATTGCTTGCATTTGAAATAAGAACTCATTTCCTGCTCTTTTGGCTGGATCTCCAGAACAACTTTCTTCAGTACCTAAAACAGCAAATTCCACATTTGCTTTGTTTAAGATTTTTACAAAAGCTTTTGTTATTTTTTTAGCTCTATCATCAAAGCTACCTGCACAACCAACCCAAAACAATACTTCAGGTTGTTTTCCTTGTGCCATCATTTCTGCCATTGTTGGTACGTTCATTCTAAAATGTTTTAGTTATTTTATTCGTGTTGACCGTCGTCAAAGACTTCAATAGTAACTTCTTTTTCGACCAAATCTGTAAATTTACCTCTATATCTAGTTGCTTTTACTAAATGATTATCTACCCAATGGTAATTACCTCCTCTAGGTTTACCCATTAACAAACTATGGTATTTAAAACCATTCTTTTTAAGCCAAGTCTCAGTATATGCCCTATGTTCCTCAGTTCTCGAAGTAAAAAAACAAATTATGTGTCCCTCGTCAAACCATTTATTTAAAGTTACTAATGCATCAGGATATACTTTAGCTGTTAACATTCGTTCTGGCTCTTCATTTGGAATATCATCGCATACTGTTCCATCAATGTCAATTAAGTAATTTTTTACTCCTTCAGGTAAAATAGGACTAATATGCAATCCTCCTTCAACTTTTTCGTGTAGTAATTTTTCTACATCCTCTTTTTTCATTTTAAGGGTTTTAAATTTTAATAGTTATAGTTGTTGTTTTATTCGTCTTTCCAATTCAATCTATCCATTTGATTATACTGCCAAGGAGCCCCATTATTTTCAATGTTTGTCATCATCATATTTAGTTCTTGTGGTGCTGCAGATTGCTCCATTACCAAATAACGACGCATATCCATAATAATGGATAATGGGTCTATATTTACTGGGCATTCTTCTACACAGGCATTACAACTTGTGCAAGCCCATATTTCTTCTGGAGTGATATAATCATTTAATAATTGTTTTCCGTCATCAATAAACTTTCCATTTTTATCAATGTTTGCACCTACTTCCTCTAACCTATCACGAGTTTTCATCATAATTGCTCTTGGTGATAATTCTTTCCCTGTTTGATTTGCTGGACAAGAGGAAGTACATCTACCACATTCTGTACAGGTATATGCGTTCATTAGCTGTACCCAATTTAAATCTTGAACATCACTTGCTCCAAATTTTTCTGGTACTTCATTCTCATCTTCAGGAACTGAAGCATAAGGATCTGCATCAGGATCTAGCATTAATTTCACCTCGTTTGTAACCGCTTCTAAATTGTTTAATTTTCCTTTAACATTTAAATTAGCAAAGTAGGTATTTGGAAAAGCTAATAAAATATGAAGGTGCTTTGAATAATATAAATAATTTAAAAACACCAAAATTCCTACAATATGAATCCACCAAGCTGTTTGTTCTATAATATGAAGTGTTTCAGGGTTAAATCCTTTAAAAAGTGGTACTAAAAACTGACTTACAGGATTACCTGCATTTAAATCTTGAAAAGGTGTGTCTGTTGCATTCATAATTAAGAATAACGACATTAATACCATTTCAAAATACAGAATATACAGTGCATCATTTTTTGGCCAACCTTTCATTTCTTTATTCCAAAAACGAGGGATTCTAACAACCATTCTACGCAACCAAAACACGGTTACAGATATCAAGACTAAAAATGCTAAAATTTCAAATGAACCTATTAAAAAATTATAAACTCCTCCAAAAATTGAAAAAACTCTATGCGTACCAAAAAGTCCGTCTATGATTATTTCTAATACTTCAATATTAATAATTATAAACCCAACATAAACTATTATGTGTAAAATTCCTGCGATAGGACGCTTTACCATTTTAGATTGACCCAAGGCTATCATTATCATATTATTCCAACGCTTATTCGCATTGTCTTTTCTGTTGATATCTTTTCCTAGCTTTATATTTCTACTAATTTTTTTAATATTTTTAATAAAAAAACCTACTCCTACAATTAGAATTACTGCGAATGCTATGTTGTCTAAATAATTCATATCTCAATTTGTGAATGATTGTAATTTATTTTTAAAGAAACTATTGTTTTTAATTTTTTTCGGGTTGATAGCCTTTATCTTTTTTTCCAAACAATGAAAAATGAACAAATCGTTTTGGGTGTAGCTTCATTTCTTTTAGTAACTCTTCCAATTCTTTTGAAGCATTTGTTAAGTTATGATACATCTCCTCATCGTTTAATAGTTTTCCTAGCGTACCTTTGCCTTCTTCTACACTTTCTAAAATTTTATTTAAGTTCGTTATTGTTGTTTCTAAATTTTTAACTGTTAACCCTAAATTTGCATTTACTAAAGTATCTGAAAGTTTAGCTAAGTTTGCAGTCATTAACTCAGTATTAGTCAATGTATTCCCTAGTTTCTCTTCATTACTTTTAACCAGTTTATCAACTGATTCTGAAATATTTTTAAAATTTAAAATTGTAGCATTCAAATATTTAATACTTGATTTTAAATCGGTTCTGCTTTTAACATCTAAAATACTTGTTAAACCGGCCATCAGAGAATCTGCACTAACAATTACACTCTCTACTTTAGCTTGTAAAGGATTTAATTTTTCGGTTACTGAAGAAAAAATATCTGATTCTATTTCTCCTTTTAAGAAATCTCCAGGTTTAGCCATTTCTCCTTCGTAAGATGGGATTATAGCTAATGATTTTCCTCCCATTAAACTGGCACTATATATTTTAGCAATACTTTTTTTAGAGAATTCAAAATCTGTTTCAACACTAAATTCAACTATTAACTGCCCTCTCTTTTCAGGAGCCTTATTAAACATAATATTAATAACCTTGCCTACTTCAACACCATTAATTGTTACAACACTTGCTTTATTTAATCCTCTTACATTATTATATTCGGTTTTATATGTTTTTAGAGGACCATCAAATAAATTAAGCCCTTTCAAATAATTAAATCCCCAAATAAACAGAGCTATAACACTAATAGCAACAATTCCGGTTTTTACTTCTCTTGTAATTTTCAAAATACAAATATTTATGTAGCAATATTACTAATTATTTCTGTGAGTAATAAACAAACATGCTACGTTTTTTTTAAAATATTATTTACTGGTATTTTTTTTCCATTTTTAAATGCAACTATAAAAGCTGTTCTAAAACCTTTAGATTTTGCCAACTTTTGTAATTCCTTTATTTTTGAATAACTCTGCGTTAACCCTAAATAATATTTATACGTTTTACCCACCTTAACTCGTTCTATATCTTTTAAGCCTTTAAAGTTATAAGGTTTTGTTTCTAATTTACGAGAACCTGATGCTATCTGAACTTTAAACACCACATTACCTAAACCATTCACACCTTTTTTTTCAATTACTTTCCCTTTTGTTTTTTTCGGTATCTCAGTAATTACCCTATCATTTTTAACTGTATTTAAATTTAGTTGTTGAATATATTTTAAAATATTTTTATAGATTTCTCTAGAAAATTTTTGCTGACCAATTTTAGAGTTCAGAAAAGGACCTTCAATTTTATTTGTTATAAAGCCTGTTTCAATTAATACACTAGGCATATATGTTTGATGTAGAACTACAAATCCTGCTTGTTTAACACCTCTATCTTTTCTCTTTAAATCTTTTGTTAAACCTTTTTGGATAATACTTGCCAACTGTATACTTTGATCTAAATATTCTTCTTGCATCAATGTTAATCCAATAACAGATTCTGGTGAGTTTGGATCAAAACCTTTATAGTTCTTTTGGTAATTATCTTCTAATAAAATGACAGCGTTTTCAGCTTTTGCAACTTCAAAATTTTGCTTGTTTGCATGCGTTCCTAATACCCAGGTTTCAGCGCCATAGGCTTGTGAATTATGGGCATTACAATGGATAGACACAAACAAATTTGCATCTGCTTTATTTGCAATACGCCCTCTTTCCCATAAATCAACAAATACATCTGTTTTTCGAGTATAAATTACTTTAATCCCTTTTTCTTTTTCTAATAATTTTCCTATTTGCAGTACTATTTTAAGGGCAATTTCTTTTTCCTTACTTTTTTTATAACCTACTTTACCGGGGTCTTTTCCTCCATGGCCAGCATCTAACACCACTATAAAATCTTTTTTTTGAGCAAAAACTGAATTGGTAACGGAAAAAAAGGTGCTAAAAAATACGAAAACAAAAATGAATTTCGTTGTTATATTAATTTTAGAAAAGAGTTGTGAGTTCATCAATTATTTTAATTATTTTTGGCGTTTGTTATTTGTGTGTTTCAAATATTAAGCCATACATTTACAAACAATCAATTATGTGGTTGATTAATTAATAAGCTAATGTAAAAAAACTTATGCTATCAGCCCAATTTATAAGGGTTTTTTATAAAAATTTTCATTATTAAAACATATTATAAAAATATACATTTCACCTTGTTCTTGATACTGGCTTTTGGCCTTGTCAACTCAGCATTATATTCTCAAGAAATTAAAGGGAATTCTTCTGAAAATTTTCCAGTCAAGTTTAAGGACACTCTTAAAATTTCAATAAAAGATACTGTAAAAGATTCATTGGGAACAAAGAGCAAAGATTCAATAATTAAACCAATTGAACTTCTTGAAAGCATTATAGATCACAGTGCAGATAGCCTGATTAAACAGGATATTAAAAAAAATAAAATTATCTTATTAAATAATGCACATATCCATTATAAAGATATTGATTTAACCGCTGGGTATATTGAAATAAACAACAATACCAACATTGTTTGGGCAAAAGGAATTAAAGATAGTATTGGAGAATACTCTCAACTACCTGTTTTTAAACAAGGTGCTGAGGAATCTGCACAAGACTCCATAGCTTTTAACTTTAAAACTGAAAGAGCTAAAATTTGGGGATTAAAAACAGAACAAGACGGAGTTATAATAAAAGGTGAAGTCACTAAAAAAGAAAATGATTCAACAATTTATGTTCAAAATATAAAATTTACAACTTCTAAAAAAGACAACCCAGATTATTACATAACAACCAAGAAGGCTAAAATTGTTCCTAATAAAAAAATAGTAATAGGTTTAAGTAATTTAGTAATAACCAATGTTCCTACACCTTTATTTTTGCCTTTTGCATATATTCCTTTAACAAAAGGAAGTGTTTCTGGTTTTATTATGCCAACTTGGGGTGATACGGCTCAACAAGGTTACTTTTTGCAGAATGGAGGTTATTATTTTGCGATAAATGATTATGTTGATTTGGCCGTTTTAGGTGATGTATACACTAATGGAAGCTGGGGGTTAAGAACAGAATCTAGTTATGCAGTTAAATATCGATTTAGTGGTAATTTTAGTTTTAAATACGAAAATTTAATAAATAGCATTAAAGGTTTTGATGACTATTCTAAAACTACGAATTACAATATTAGATGGAGCCATAGCCAAGATGCAAAAGCAAGTCCAAATTCAAGGTTTTCTGCTTCAGTAAACTTAGGTAGTAGCACTTATTATAGAGAATCTTTAAATGAATACAACACTAATTCATTTTTAAATAATACTCTAAGTTCTTCTATATCTTATTACAAAAAATTTGTAGGAACACCCTTTAACATTTCGCTATCTGTAACGCATGCACAAAATACAAATACCGAAAGTATTACCATGTCTTTACCTTCTCTTCAATTTAATATGGATAGAATATTTCCTTTTGCTTCAAAATCTGGCTCTAAAAACAATGCTTTGCAAAAATTAGGAGTAACTTATACTTTGAGAGGTGATAATAATATTAATACAACCGATGAATTCTTCTTTAAAAAAGAGATGTTTGAAACTGCAAAATCTGGTTTACAACACAATGCAACATTTAGCACTAATATGAAAGTGTTTAAATATTTTACACTTTCACCTAATGCAAATTATAAAGAAGTTTGGTATTTTGACAGAATAAATAAAACATATAACGCTGAAGAAAATATTGTTGTAACAGATACTCTAAACAAATTTAGTTCTTACAGAGAATATTCTACCGGCGTATCACTATCTACAACTATTTATGGAATGCTTAAATTTAAAAAAGGAAGATTACAAGCCATCAGGCATATTATAAGACCAAATGTTTCATATAGTTATCGCCCTGATTTTAGTTCGTTTTATGAAGAAGTTCAACAAAGTGATGACCCAAATGATGTTCTTGAATACTCTCCTTTTAGCAACGGAGTATACGGTGGTCCTGGTACGGGACTCTCAAATAGTTTGAATTTTACCTTAAATAATACTTTTGAAGCAAAAGTAATGTCTAAAGACTCTACTAAAACTGAGGCTGAAAAAATCACATTGATTAATAATCTTAATTTTTCAACTAGTTACAATATGGCTTCAGACTCCTTAAAATGGAGTCCTGTTAGAATGAATGCAGGTACTAATTTTTTTAATAAAAAATTACAATTAAATTTAAATGCTACCCTAGATCCCTATGCAATTACCAATAATGGAACTAAAATTAATACTTTTAATATAAATAATGGAGGTAGTTTATTTAGATTAACCAATGCGGCATTAACTATGAATTATTCTTTTTCCAGTAGTAAATCCAACAAACAAGAAAGTAAAAAAGAACAGAATGCAAAAGCAAATAATTCAGATGGTATTTTTGGAGAAAACCTAAATAATAGTAATAGTTTAGGATCTAAGTCCGATACCAATAACAAAAAAGTTAAGTCTGCAAAATTGTACCATGCCACTTTCCCTTGGAAATTAAACCTTGCATATTCTTTAAACTACTCAAACTCTAACAGAGAAAGGGAAATATCATCTAATTCACTTATGTTCTCAGGAGATATTGAATTAACACCTAAATGGAAAGTTGGCTTTTCTTCAGGGTATGATATAAAAAGTAATGGGTTTACTTATACTCAATTACGTTTCTCTCGAGATTTAGACAGTTGGAAATTAAATTTTAATTGGGTACCTTTTGGAGACAGACAAACTTATTATTTCTTTATTGGTGTTAAATCATCTATGCTGAGTGATTTAAAATATGATAAGAGACAAGTTCCTGATCGGCGATTATTTTAGGTTGAAACAATATTAAATATATATAAGATGAAAAAAATAATTAACACAAAAAATGCCCCTGCTCCTATTGGCCCATATAATCAGGCCGTTTTAAAAGGGAATACACTGTACACTTCTGGTCAAATTGCTATAAATCCATTAACCGGAGAATTGGTAAAATCATCTATTGAAGATGAAACTAAACAAGTATTGGAAAATATGAAAGCTATTTTAACTGAGGCAAGTATGACTTTTGAAAATGTTGTTAAAACTTCCATATTTGTGAAAAATATGAATGACTTTTCAAAAATTAATACTATTTATGGCGAATATTTCAACGCAGATACCGCTCCTGCACGTGAAACAGTTGAAGTTGGTAATTTACCTTTATTTGTAAATATTGAAATTTCAATGATTGCAATAAAGTAACTTACTAAACAGATTTCATTAATAACTCTGCAGTTGCCGGATTTGTAGCCAAAGGTATATTATGTACATCACATAGACGCATTAGCATTGCTATATCTGGCTCATGAGGATGCTTATCTAAAGGATCTCTAAAAAAGAAAACCATTTTTGTTTTTCCTTCTGCAACACGAGCTGCAATTTGGGCATCGCCTCCGTAAGGACCCGACAAAAATTTCCGCACTTTAAAACCTGCTTTTTCGGCATTTTTACCTGTAGTTCCAGTAGCGACTAAATGTATGTTTTTAGCTGATAAAACGGCCTTGAAATCCATTAAAAATTGAATCATTTCGGCTTTTTTACCATCGTGAGCTATAATTGCTATTTCCATAGATTAAAGATAAAAAAAAACCTACATAAAGCAGGATTAACTATATTAATTTAAAGTGAAGCTGCATATTCTATTAAATCAACTATTTTAGTTGCATACCCAAATTCATTATCATACCAAGATATAATTTTATAAAAATTAGGATTTAGTTCTAAACCTGCTTCAGCATCAAAAACTGAAGTTCTTGTTTCTGAAACAAAATCTTGTGAAACAACTTCATCTTCAGTATACCCTATAATTCCTTTAAATTCATTTTCTGAAGCTTTTTTCATCACCTCTTTTATTTCTTCATAAGAAGTTGGTTTTTTTAAACGTACTGTTAAATCTATCAACGATACATCTGCCGTTGGAATCCTAACTGCCATCGCTAATAATTTACCTTGTAACTCAGGCATAATTTTAGTAACTGCTTTTGCCGCTCCTGTAGTAGTTGGTATAATATTGTTAATTGCAGACCTACCTCTTCTCCATTTTTTTAAGGGTCCGTCAACCGTTTTCTGACTAGATGTAGCTGCATGAACCGTGGTTACCAAACCTTCTACAATACCAAAATTATCATTAAGAACTTTGGCTATTGGTGCTAAACAGTTTGTAGTGCACGAAGCATTAGAAAAGATGAGCTCATCTTTTGAAAGATCCTTATTGTTAACTCCCATCACAAACATTGGGGCGTCTTTTGAAGGTGCCGAAATTACTACTTTTTTAGCTCCACCTTTAATATGTAATGTTGCTTTTGCTTTTTCTGTAAAAAACCCTGTTGATTCGATAACAAACTCAACATTTGCTTTATCCCACCCTATATTTTCTGGATTTCTTTCTGAAGTAACTCTAATTGATTTTCCATTAACTACAAGTGTTCCTTCCTTTATTTCAACTGTACCATTAAAACGCCCATGCACTGAATCATATTTCAGTAAATAAGCTAAGTGTTCTATTTCAAGTAAATCATTGATGGCAACTATTTGAACGTTTTCTCTATTAATTGCAGATCTAAACGCTAAACGTCCAATTCTACCAAATCCGTTTATTCCTATTTTAATCATATTATATGTTCTAATCTATTTGAAATTTTATATTATATAGACATTATATCACTAACTCTTAATAATTCTCTATTTATAGTATGATGCCCTTTTACAGCTTTTTCCAAATCGGTAGTTTGAACTTTATTATTTATTAAACCAACCATTAAATTAGTTTTACCGTCTAACAGTAGTTCAACGGCGCTTACACCTAACCTACTAGCCAAAACACGGTCAAAACAACTAGGTGAACCCCCTCGCTGCATATGGCCCAAAACAGATACTCTAACTTCATATTGCTTTAAGTTTTCCTCAACATAATCTGCTAATTCAAAAACATTTTTACCAATTTTATCTCCTTCTGCGACAACAACAATACTAGATGATTTCCCAGAGCGTTTACTGCGTTTCAATGATTCCAATAAGCGACCTAAACCCATATCTTCTTCTGGAATTAAAATTTCTTCAGCACCTGCCCCAACACCAGCATTTAAGGCTATAAAACCTGCGTCTCTTCCCATAACTTCAACAAAAAATAATCTGTTATGTGAACTTGCAGTATCCCTTATTTTATCAATAACTTCAACAACTGTGTTGAGTGCTGTATCAAACCCAATAGTATAGTTTGTTCCAAAAATATCATTATCTATAGTTCCTGGAATACCAATGCAAGGAAAATCATATTCATTATTAAATACCATTCCTCCTGTAAAAGTCCCATCTCCTCCAATCAACACTAAAGCATCAATTTTAGCATTTTTAAGGTGCTTATATGCTTTCGCTCTTCCTTCTTTAGTTCTAAACTCATTAGATCTTGCCGTTTTAAGAATAGTACCACCTCTGTTTATAATATTACTTACATGGCGAGCAGATAGGTTTTCAAAATCGCCATCAATTAAACCTTGATAACCTCTATAAACGCCAACGCAATCAACATTGTAATATGAGCATGCTCTAACTACTGCTCTAATGGCTGCATTCATACCTGGTGCATCACCACCTGAAGTCATTACTCCTATTTTTTTAATTTTTTTCCCCATAAGTCGAAAGACAAAATTATGACTTAATTTTGAATGAAAATTAACTTTTAATTGAAATTAATTTTATTTGTTCTTTATTACCATAAATTTTTCGGGTAAATTCCTTTATCTTTTAATTTCTGAATCTCAAAAGTTACATGTTCTTTATCTTGTTTATAGGTAACTCCAAACCAACGTGCATTTGATTTTAAAACTTCCATTGTAGCTATATTATTTACAATAATGTGGTTCAGTACTAATGGAATAAAAAACTCTGCTTTTGGTTCTTTATAATTTTTTTCTAAAAAATTTTCAAATAAACTTTCAGAAATTTCAAAATACTTTGGTGTAAACCCAAAAAAGTTCATAGATACAATGGTATCTTCAGCTATTGGAGTGAAATTTCCATTTTCATCTTTAAATTTAAGCACTCCGTTTATTTTTTCAATATGTGTGCGTTCTGTGATACCCGTTAAATATCCTTTTTCATCAACTTTACATTCACCTCTTGAAACAGAGCCATAATTAGAAATTGTATTTTTTAAGATATATCCCATCATATTAAAATTGTATGAATTTTCATCCATTTTTTTCAATGATTTAGCCATAACTTCAAAAGCTTCTTTACCATAAAAATCATCAGCATTAATCACCGCAAAATTTTCTTTAACCACCTCTTTAGCCATTAATAATGCATGACCCGTACCCCACGGCTTTTCCCTATTATTATCTTTAAACCTTTCTGGAATATTGTCTATCTCCTGATAAACGTATACTACTTCGATCTTTCCTTCCAACTTTTTATTAAAAAATGCTTTAAAGTCTTTTTCAATACTTTTTCTAATAATAAATACTACTTTTCCAAAACCTGCCTGAATTGCATCATAAATTGAAAAATCTAATATAGTATCTCCTTGTGGTGTAAATGTATCTAATTGTTTTAATCCTCCGTAACGACTACCTATTCCTGCTGCTAATATTACCAATGTTGGTTTATTCATTTTTATGTTTGTTTTTATTTTTAAACTTTAATAATTGATTTTCTACTTTAAGAGTATCAATTATCTTTATTGTACTAATTGAATCTGTTTTTCTCTTTTTTAAACTTAATTTCTCTAATAATTCTTTTCCATTATCAAAATCTATTTGGTAAGTCATACCCACACCTTGTGTATATCCTTCTTCTTCTTCTGTATATTGAATTTCATTTTGCCTATTAAAAACTGAGGAACGTAAGGTTCCTTCTTCATTCATTAAAAATTCAATATTAACTTCACCTACAACATTTGATTGTTTTTTTGAACCAATTGGTACACCTACTTTTCCGTTAATTATAATTCGGTCGTTTACCTGAAAGTCGAGAGCTATGGCTAATTGATCATCAATATTTAAATTATCTATTTTATTTTTTTCTCCAACCGTATACACAGGTTTTAGTTTGAAGCGACTGTCTCCCTGATTGAAAATATTATCGAAAGCATTTGAAAGCAAATCAAATCCGGTACCATACAACGCAGCATTACTATTCACACTTATATCATTTTCATTATAAAAACTACCTGAGACTAGTAGTGCCATAAAATGAATAGTTTTTATATTTTTATCATTATTATTTAATTTAAATGCCAACTCTGATGCTACTGTAGAGCTAGAGTTAGGAATTTCAATATCAAACTCACGCTGGGAATTAAATAATTCTCCTGAAAATCGAGTAACTAAATCAATTGGAATTTTCCGATTGGTAGTGATGTTTTCTAATAAAGATTTTGGGTTTGCTGACACTCTATAAATAGCTTCAATATTAATTTCAGCCGTATATGGATCTCCGCTCCAAGAGATAGTACCTCCTTTTTTTACTTTAAATGGTTTATTTATAAACCCTCCATATTTAAAATTATACACACCGTTATCCACAACAAAATCTCCGTACATATCAAACTTATCTTTGGTATCTAATTCCAACTGTAAATTTCCTGTTCCACTTCCTTTTAAATAGCTTCCTGTTGCCTTATCTAATACCATTTCAACAATAGCATCTTTTGTAACTTCAATATTAAAGTTTAGTGTTAATCCTTTTAATTTTTCTGAGAGAAATGCTTTCCTTTTTTCCTCATTCTCCTCCTGTTTGTTTTTATTAACAAACCGTATCAATTGAGAACTTTCAACCGTTTTAACATCGCTAATTGGTATTACAAAATGGGTATTTTTTTTTGTTTTTCCAACAACATCAATTACCAATTTATCTGTTGGCCCTTTAATGGTTGCATTTCCACTTATAAACCCAGTTCCATAATAAATTGAATTTTCTTTTTCAACTGTATTTAGCACTAAAAGATTATTTGTAATTAATTTCAAATCTAAGTTCCAATTATCAAAATTTTGATGTTTCAAAACCCCTGTCAAAGTCCCTTTTGTATTGTAAATTTTATCTTTTAGGGTTATATCTTCAAAAATAAATTTTTGGTCTTTTAACCCAATAATACTCGTTCCTTCAAAATCATAGTTAACGTTGATGTATGGGAATGACAAACCGGCTTCATCTAAATACAAATCACCTTCCATTGTTGGGTTATTTAATAACCCTGTTAAATGTGCATTACCATATACAAACCCTCTGATATCACTAATTATTCCTTCTCCTAAAGGGCTAAAAGCATCTAATTTAAATTCATTAAAATCTACAGTTACATCTATTTTAGGTTTTTTTGTTGTAAAATCAATACTTCCATTTGCATTCAAATTAATATTGCTATCTCGTTCTAATGAAATATCAAGAGTGTATTTTTTTAATGAATTTTCCCCTTCAATTTTTATTTTTAAATCTCCTTGCTTTGAGTTGTTTATGTCAAAATTTGATATAAGCAAATTTGCGGATGGTTGCACCTGTTTTTGTAATTGATTATAGTTTAATGTCCCATTTATGGTTCCTTTTAAATTTAAACTATCAATATTTGGCGTAATATTTGCTAATTTTACATTTTTAAAATTAAATTTCAACTGCTTTGAAATAGAGTCATTTATTTCACCAAGAAAAATAATTTGCTGTTGTTTAGAGGTTATTAAAAATGGATTGATTTTATATGTCTTTGTTTTGTTTTCATATACTATTTTATTTTCAAAATTATTTGCTGGGTTTATCACCCATTTGTTATTTTTGAATGTTAAATCCGACTTTTGAACTCCAAAAACAGATTTATTTTCTTTGTTAAATGTATGATAAAATGATAAATTGTAATCTTCTGTATTGTTAATCCCTCCTTTAAATTGAGTTCTAAAATACAACGTATCATTCAGTGTTTTATTTACTAAATGTAACTTCGCAATATCATAGTATTTTGTGTGAATTTTAGTTACTTGAAGTTGGGTGTTAAAAAATGGGTTTTTATTATCTATTTGTAAATTTAAATTTTTAATAACTGTTGTATAGGCTTCAATTTTAGGTGATTTAATAGTTAATTTAAATAAATTATCATCAGAATTTACTTCACCTTTAATCAACGTATTTGTAGAAAGTGTTATTTCGGGGTCAAAAACTTCTACAATTTTGTTATGAATTTTAAATTTAAAATCTAAAAATTGACCTGTTGTAACCTCAAACGGTTTGTAATTTGAATAAATGCTTCCTAATGAATTTTGAGCTAACTTACTTAATTCATTAAATTTAAATATTCCTTTAATATTTCCATTTATTATTTCTGAAGAATTAACTGTAATTGTTCTAATACTATCTTTAAATGATGAAGTAATATTAAAATCTTTAAAAAAATAATCTTGTTTTTGGTTTGTATATAGTGAGTTTTTAAAGTTTATGGCTCCAACCAAATCATCAAATGAATTTCCTTTAACATTTATATCAATGTCTCCTTTTATATTTGAAATACTATCACGTTTAAAAAGGTTAAGTTTGTTAAGGTCACAATAATCTACAAGAGCTTTAAAATTAAAGGTATAAATATCTGAAGAAAAATTAGCTAGACCATTGAAATTAAGCTTTATATTTTTATCATTCACTTCCATTTCACCATTAAAGTGTTTATTTCTTACAACTCCATTAATGGTAATGTTACTATATGTATAATTTTTATATTGATGTTTAGATACAGTTCCTTTTACTGAGGTATTTATATTTTCCAAAGTAAATCCTTCACCATCAACATCTGCTTCCATAGATAACTGACCAATTAAAGGGTCGTCTAAAATTTTCCCCAACTCAAAATCAATAATTTTAATGTGCCCTAAATAAGAAGCCTCATCTATATTGTCAATATTTGTTAATTTTAAATCTGATATTGTGGTACCAATATCGGTATTTATTGTTATTTGAGCATTGATTAAATTTGGCGTTAAATATGTTTTACCAATTATGGTAAATCTACCTAATTTTTTAAAGGAAGATGGCAATGTTTTTCCTAAGATATTTGGTAATAGCGTTTTTAAATGATAATAATCTGATGTTAAATTTGTTAAATTTGCATCTAATGAAAATCCATTCTCTTGATTAAATGAATTTTTAAAATTTAAAGTTCCCCTAATTATTGCTTGCTTATCTGTTATTAATTTAAGGTTTTCAGTTGTAAAATCATTTAAGGTTCCTGTAATTTTTGTTGTAAAGTGCAACACATCATTTGTTCCTATCTCATTGTAAAAGTTTTTCAAATCTCTCAATGAAACTGTTGCTTTTTTAACATTTGCTTCAATTTTAACTTTATTATTAAAATCGGAAAAATCTTCTCTTTTATACGTAAAAATTATATCTGTTAAAATTGAAGAAACCTCAGTTGTTAACTGTGTATTTAAAAAATACATGTATTTTTTGGTGTATGTAAAATCACTCGATAAACTTTTCACTTTTAATGAATGGTTTTCAACAAAACTTAAATCTATTATTTTAGTGTATACATTTGGCCCTTGTATTTTAAAATTTTTAGTAACTCCACTAATATTTTTAAAAAATAAAGGGTTGTCTGTTAATTTATTATAATCAATAACTTCAACATAACCATTTTTTAGGTTTAAATTTGTTGAGGTTAATAAAAATACTGAAGGTTTATCAGTTTGAATTCCATCATCAAATTTATCTACAAATATGGTTAAAGCATCATCGGATTCGCCCTTGTATGTATTTATATTTAAAATAAAACCGTTTAATGAAATTTGCCCAAAATTCAATTTGCTATGTATCATATTACGATAACTAAAAACAGAAGTAGTTAAGTTTTGAACATAAACTAAAGTGTCAGCATGGTGGTTTTTTATTAAAATATTCTTAAGTTGAACGTTTCCTAAAAAAGACAAATCAACTTTATCAACATTAATTTCAACATCAAACTCTTTTTGCAGGTAGCTTGTAGCTGTTTTACCCAACTTAGTTTGAACAGTAGGTATAGACAATAATATACTTACTACAGCCATAAAAAGAAGTAGTACGAGTAAAATTTTAACAACTATTTTTTTAATTCGTTTGATATGTTCTAAATTTGCTTTTTTTATGGCAACTTTCGTGCCTTAATTTGTTACTAAATGATTAAAAATAAACCCATTTACATTCTCGGTATTGAATCTTCCTGTGATGATACAAGTGCCGCTGTTATATGCAACGGTAAAATACTATCAAATGTTATAGCTACTCAAGAAATTCACGCTAAATATGGCGGTGTTGTTCCTGAATTAGCATCCCGTGCACATCAACAAAATATTGTACCTGTAATTCAACAGGCAATTCAACAAGCAAATATCGACAAAAAAGACTTAAATGCCATAGCTTTTACACGTGGACCTGGATTAATGGGTTCATTATTGGTTGGAAGCTCATTTGCTAAATCACTTTCTCTAGCTTTAAACATTCCTTTAATAGCTGTTAACCATATGCAGGGACACGTTTTAGCTCATTTTATTGAAGAGGAAAAACAACAAAAACCATCATTCCCATTTTTATGTTTAACCATCAGTGGTGGGCATACCCAAATTGTAAAAATCTCTAATTACTTTAAAATGGAAATCCTTGGAGAAACTCTAGATGATGCTGTTGGTGAAGCTTTTGACAAATCAGCTAAAATTCTTGGATTACCGTACCCTGGAGGACCTTTAATAGATAAACATGCAAAAAAAGGAAACCCAAAAGCTTTTAAATTTACAAAACCAAAAGTTGATAAATTAAATTTTAGCTTCAGTGGTTTAAAAACTGCTATTCTCTATTTTATTCAGAAAAAAACGAAAGAAAATCCTACTTTTATTAAAGAAAATATAGATGATATTTGTGCATCCATTCAATACACTATTGTTGAAATTTTATTTGATAAACTAAAAAAAGCCGTTAACGAAACTAAGATTAAGCATGTTGCTATTGCGGGTGGTGTAAGTGCAAATTCAGAAATAAGAACCGTTTTAAAATCTTACGAAGAAAAATTAGGGTGGAAAACTTATATTCCAAAGTTTGAATACACAACCGATAATGCTGGTATGATAGCTATTGTAGGTTATCTCAAATATTTAGAGGACAACTTTTCAAATCAAAAAACGACTGCTACTGCAAGATTAAAAGTTAACGAAAATTAATCATAATGATGAAGAAACTGTTTTTTTCAGGAATTCTTTTTGTAATTAATTTTTTTCTTATTCGTGCACAAGAAACTCAAAAATTTAAATCGTTTTGGAATAAAGGGTATCATTTAGAAAGTAATGATGGTAATTTTAAAATGAAATTTGGTGGTCGAATTCAACAACATTGGTCTTTTACTTCCCAAGATGAAACTATTGACAACTTATTTGGGAAACCAATTAACGGTTCAGAATTTAGAAGAATTCGCTTTTACAATGCTGGTACTCTCTATAATTTTATTAGCTATAAATTACAACTTGAATTCGCAGGAGGATCAACTACAGTTAAAGACATTCACATTTCAATTGATAAATTACCTATTGTAGGAAAATTTACTATTGGACACTTTAAAGAACCTTTTGGTCTTGACCAATACAATAGTAGTAACGACATGTCATTTATTGAACGTGCTTCAAATTTTGATATAACACCTGGAAGAAATAATGGTTTTATGTTTTCTAATACTGCTTTTAATGAAAATATTACTTGGGCTATTGGTACATTTAGAGATACTGATAACTTTGGCAAAACAAGTGTAGGAAATAACTATAATTTTACGGGTAGAATTACAGTACTACCTGTTTTTAACAACGAAAAAAATAAACTTTTACATTTAGGATTGGCCTATAGTTATAGAACTCCTGACGAAAGTAAATACAGCTTAGAGTCGAGACCCGAAGCTCACTTACTTACTAGCTATATTAATACGGGAATGATAGATTTAGTTGATAATGTTCAATTAACCGGTTTTGAAGCAGCTTTAGTGCTTAACCCTTTCTCGCTTCAGTCAGAATACATTCATTCTAAAGTTAATCGAAAAAAATTAGTAGAAAATTATAATTTTTATGGTTACTACATCGAAGCAAGTTATTTTCTTACAGGTGAACATAAAAACTATTCTAAAAAAGTAGGATATTTTAAAAGAGTTTCTCCAAAATCTAATTTCAATCCAACAGGAAAAGGAATTGGAGCTATTGAGCTTGTTGCAAGATTTTCTTCTACTGATTATTCTGATAAATCTATTGAAGGAGGAATTTTGAATGATATGACTATTGGTGTTAACTGGCATTTAAATCCAGCTACAAAATTTAGTTTTGACTATACTTCAGCAAAATTAGTATCTATAGGAAATAGCAATATCTTTCAAATGAAATTTCAAGTTGCTTTTTAAATCATTTGATTTAAAAGATTTGAACTAAATCACCAAATAAAAAAGAGGCTTTCTAAAAAGTGTAATTTACGTCAACCTGAACCTGTTTCAGGTTCTCATAATGACTGATAATCAGCATGATGAGATTCTGAAATAAGCCCGTCTGCTGCTGGCAGGTTTAGAATGACAAATTTTGCGACTTTTTAGAAAGCCTCTTTTTACAATACTATTATATATACTTGATTTACAGTAAATACATAACACATAATAAGCCTACACCTCCTAATACAATTGCATACGGAAAAGCCATTTTCACCATTCTTCCGTAAGATAAATTAATTAAAGGTGCCAATGCAGAAGTAAGTAAAAATAAAAATGCTGCCTGACCATTTGGTGTTGCAACACTTGGTAAGTTTGTACCTGTATTAATTGCAATTGCTAATTTTTCATATTGTGCTCTGGATAATTCGCCGGCATTAAATGAAGCTTGAATTTCATTTATATAAACAGTTGCAACAAAAACATTATCGCTAATAGCAGACAGTAACCCATTGGCAATATAAAACATCGTTGGTTGCGTTGAAGGCTCCATAGATAGTGCCCATTCAATAACTGGTTTAAACAAATGTTGGTCATGAATCATAGCTACTATAACAAAAAACACTACTAATAAAGCTGTAAAAGGCAATGCCTCTTCAAAAGCAGGACCAATATGATGCTCATCTGTTATGCCCATAAATGCAGTTTGAAATACAATTAAAGCCAAACCTATAAATCCAACAGGTGCTAGATGCAATGCCAAACCAATTATAAGTAACACCATAGCAATAGCTTGCACTATCAATCTGTATTTTTCTTTTTCAGTACGCTTTTCGTCTTCTAAAATGGTATAATTTTCAATTATTTTTCGTGCAACTTCAGGTAGTTTTTCCCCAAAACC
>JAKIVA010000083.1 GCA_021647265.1 Lutibacter sp. | reverse complement strand
AGCCGAAAGCCCGACCGTTTACGGTAACGCCCAAATAAATAGTATTAAAAAAGAAGAAGTTTTCTACGTGAAGTTTCTTGTGTTATCTTCCCACAAATATGCGGTAGAATGTAGCACCTTCTTTATATATAAAGGGTTGCTAAGGCTTCAACAGGTCTATTCCCTCTGCCTTTCTTAATAACTAATATCAGTTTGTTTATGAACTTGACTGCAAATAAACGGTATCTATTGTTTATTTACAAGTGATTTTAGGTTTTTATCTATTTAATTAACAATATTTTAGTTAATTTGTTCATCTTTTGAATTTTAGTTAAAAGGTTTCCTTTTAATAATTTTCTATATGTGTTTAAGTTTGCTGTCAATTCATTTACATCATCAGGTATAACTTCTTCAAAAAATTGACGTAATCTTTTAACTAAAACGGGTGATTTACCATTTGTTGAAATAGCAATCTTAACATTTCCTTTGGTTACAATTCCTCCCATATAAAAATCACATAATGTTGGCGTATCAACAACATTTATTAAAATATTTTCGTTCTTAGCATCAATATAAATTTGTTTATTAACTTGTTTATTATTGGTAGCAGCAATAACTAATTGTTTGTTTTTTAGAACAACTTTGCTGTATTTTTCTTTTAAAACAGAAACATCGTATGCTTTTATTAACTCAAGTAGTGAACTTTTAAAAGTTAGTGAAACTACCAATACTTTTGCTCTAGGACTTGACTTTAATAAAAAAGTTAATTTTTCATATGCAGCATTACCTCCTCCAACAATTAGGACGTTTAATTGTGAGACCTTTAAAAAAACTGGATATAATTCGTTTTTTTCCATTTTATATTTTTTAAAAATGAGCTACATTTATTTTATCATAAAAAGAACGAAGTTTTACACTTTCTTTTATGACCTCTCCAATTACAATTACTGCTGGTGATGATAATTTATTTTTTTTTACAACATCCAAAATGGAGTTGATGGTTCCCAATCCTAATTTTTCATTTTTTGTAGTACCATTTTGTATGATTGTGATTGGTGAATTTCCTTTTTTAAATTGTTTAAAGATGGAAATAATTTTTTCTAGATTGTTCATTCCCATTAAAATAACAACCGTTGCTGTTGATTGTGCTGCCAAATACAAATCATGAGATAATTTACTTTCAGAAGTTGCTCCAGTTATTACCCAAAAACTTTCAGAAACACCTCTTTTAGTAAGCGGAATTCCTTGATTTGAAGGGACTGCCATTGCAGAGGAAATACCTGAAATAACTTCAGTTTCTATCCCAAAAGATTCAAGGTATTCAATTTCTTCTGCTCCTCTTCCAAAAACGAAAGAATCACCACCTTTTAAACGTACAACATTTTTGTGTTGAAATGCATTTTCCACAATCAACTTATTAATTTCACTTTGTGAATGGCTGTGAGAACCTCTTCGTTTGCCAACAAATATTTTTATAGCATTGGGGGCATATTTTAATAGCTCACGGCTTATAAGCGCATCATATAAAACAACGGTTGCAGCTTCTAATGCTTTTACACCTTTTACCGTAATTAAATCTGGATCGCCCGGTCCTGCTCCAATAAGCGTAACTTTAGGTTTGCTGATTGTTTTCATTACTTAATATTTTAGTTCTATAAGCAGTTACTTTGTTATAAAAAAGTTGTGCATCTTGTATGTACTTAGTGGTAAACTCTTTTGAAGGTTCATTGTTTTTTATTTGATAAACAAATTTAGAAAATTGTGTTTCTAATGTTATTTCATCACTAAACAACTTTTCAAACTGAGAAATAATTCCTGCTTGTGTATTTGTTTTTTCTCCCTTAGTTAACAATAATGCTTTGGCTGTATTTACCATGCTTTTATAAGCGTAATATACGCTATCTGAAAACTGATTTCGTTTCAATGATTCATTTGCCTGTTGTATATTTTCTTCACTGTCCAATAATAACGTTGTAACTAAATCTATAACAACACCTGCACATTCACCAATTCCAACTGTTTTTAAATACTG
Source organism: Lutibacter sp. (assembly GCA_021647265.1). GTDB lineage: Bacteria > Bacteroidota > Bacteroidia > Flavobacteriales > Flavobacteriaceae > Lutibacter. The sequence goes on along the minus strand of JAKIVA010000083.1, from coordinate 5,458 downwards.
TACATCACTTCCCCAATCTATAAAATCACGTTGCTTTAAATTAGATGTATTTGCCAAGGGTTTTAAAAGCCTGTAAAAATAGTTTTCTTGCTTTCTATCGTAATACGATAAAAATGTTTCTTTGCTCTTTCTATTAGTCTCAAAATCATTTAACAAATAACGCAATGCTTCAGGACCTCTTTTGCTAGGTATTTTTATAACTTTATCTGAAAACCTTCCTTTTCCATTTCCAACAATTCCTCCACCAAGTAATACTTGCAATGCTGGTGCTACCAAATTTCCTGAATTAATAGACATTCCTTGAAAACCTATATGAGCCATAGAATGTTGTCCACAAGAATTCATGCATCCACTAATTTTTATAGTGATATCTTTATTGGTTTTAAAATGTGGATATTCATTTGTTAGTACTTTTTCAAGTTCTTTGGTTATTCCCGTGCTGCTTGCTATTGCCAGATTACAAGTGTCAGTTCCTGGACAGGCAGTAATATCAACTGCACTATTATAACCTACTTCAGCAAAACCTAACTTGTGTAATTCCATATAAAAAAATGGTAGTAACTCTTCTTTTACATGGCGAATTAACATATTTTGTCGTAATGACAAACGCAGTTCATTGGCTGCGTACTTTTTTATTAAGTTGGCTAACAGCCGAGCTTTATCTGTATAAAAATCTCCTAAACGAACTTTAATTCCGATAGCAAAAAACCCTTGTTGTTTTTGAGGAATTACATTGGCTTCTTTCCATAAATCATAGGCTCTTGTGTCATCTATTTTAACTAAAGGTGTTTTTATTTCAGGTAAAATAATTTCTTCATTAAAATTAGCAGTATCAATTTTGTATGATTGATATGAAAGTGCTTTCTGTTCTTCATCAACCAGCGTAATAAATGATGACAAACCAATTTCTTTGATTAAAAATTTTAGTCTGGCTCTTGTTCTTATTGTACGTTCGCCATACCTATCAAATACACGTAGAACCGCTTCAATCACAGGAATTATTTTATCTTCTTCAACAAATTCATACATGATATCTGCCTGTCTAGGTTGAGAACCTAATCCACCTGCTAGCATAATTTTAAATCCTCTATTTCCCTCTTTTAGTTTGGCTATAAAACCTAAATCGTTCATAAAACTCAAAGCCGTATCATCATCCGTTCCTGAAAATGAAATTTTAAATTTCCGTCCCATTTCTTGACAAATAGGATTTCTTAAAAAGAATTCGAAAACGGCATGTGCATAGGGAGATACATCAAATGGTTCATTTGGATCAATTCCTGCAGTTTCAGAAGCGGTTATATTACGAACTGTATTTCCACAGGCTTCTCTTAAGGTTATTTCATCTTTCTCTAATTCAGCCCAAAGTTCAGGGGTTCTATCCAAACTTACATGGTGAATTTGGATATCTTGACGGGTAGTAATATGTAATCTTCCTCTCGAATATTTATCCGAAACCTCTGCAATTCTGTGTAGCTGCTCACTTGAGACTTTTCCGTATGGAAGTTTGATACGAACCATTTGTACCCCAAATTGACGTTGCCCATAAATACCACAGGCAAGACGTAAACTTTTAAAACGAGCTTCATCAATTTTTCCTTGATAATAAAGACTTATTTTATTTTCAAGGTTAATAATATCCCTTTCAACTAGCTTATTTTCTATTTCCTTTCTAAAGCTTTGCATGGTGTTTTTTATTTTAGTTAGTACAAAGGATTTCCTCATTCATAAAAATTTACGAATGCCTTCAATTGTATATTGCTGATTGTTAGTTATTTAATAAAACCTACACCTACGGTGTTATTTGTTTGAGAATCGATTAAAATAAAAGCTCCATTTGTTCTGTGTTCTTTAAACGAATCGAAAAAAATAGGTTTATTTAATTGAAATGAAACAGATGCAATATCATTCATAGTTAACGAATTAACATTATTCTTAATTCCTGAAAAATCGGTTTCAATTTTATTGTTTATAGCACTTACTTTAGCCAACACCTTATGAACTCCGTGTTGCAATATATACTTGGTTCCTGCTGTTAACTCTTTGGAACACATCCATGATACAGTTGCAGTAAATTGTTTTTCAATTTTAGGGAGCTCGTTTACTTTTACAATCATGTCTCCTCTGCTAACATTCACATCATTTTCCAACACTATTGAAATTGAAGATCTACGAGCTGCACTCTTGTATTTTTTACCATTAAAGTTAATTTCTTTAACCTTTGTTTTTGTTTCAGATGGCAATACAACCACTTCATCGCCAACTTTTATGTCACCTCCATATACTTTACCTGCATACCCTCTGTAATCATGAAATTCTGCTGTTTTTGGTCTAATTACATATTGAACTGGAAATCGCATTTTCCCACTATTATAGATATCTTTTGTGTCTAGTTTCTCTAAATGTTCCAATAAAGTTTGTCCTTTATACCAAGCCATTATAGTTGATGGCTCTACAACATTATCGCCTTTCAAAGCACTTACAGGTATAAATGTAATATGCTGACTTTCATAATCGCTTTTTACAACTAATTTTTGAAAATCAGCTTTTATTTCATGGTATCTTTCTTCTGAAAAATCTACCAAATCCATTTTATTAATAGCCACAATTACATCTTTAATACGCAGTAAATTATTGATAAAAAAGTGACGATATGTTTGCTCTATAACGCCGTGCCTTGCATCAATTAAAATGATTGCTGCTTGTGATGTTGAGGCTCCTGTTACCATATTTCTAGTATACTCTATATGACCTGGAGTATCAGCAATAATATAACTTCTTGTATTTGTTGAGAAATAAATGTGAGCTACATCAATTGTAATACCTTGTTCACGCTCAGCAACTAAACCGTCTGTGGCTAATGAAAAATCTAAATAATCATAGCCTTTTTGTTTGCTACTGCGCTCTATTGCTTCTAGTTTATCTTCTGTTAATGATTTTGTATCGTATAATAATCTACCAATTAAGGTACTTTTACCATCATCTACACTTCCTGCTGTTGCTATTTTTAAAACTTCCATTGTCTATATTATTAAGTAATTCTGAGATAACACTTCGACAAGCTCAGTGTGACAAATTCAGAACAATATTTTTTATTTATTATTATTATTAATTTCTTTATTTGGTTATCTATTCTACTTTTGAGTTGATGCTTTTAGCATCATTTGATACTCTTCTATAGATTCCTGCAAACATAGGATGACAACTCTTTTTTAAATATCCTGAAACTACATTTCGACAAGCCTGCATGCCGCAGGCAGGCTCAGCGTGACATTTTTAATTATAAATTGTTAATTTTCAATTGCTTAAAAATATCCTTGTTGTTTTCGTTTTTCCATGGCAGATTCAGAACGTTTATCATCAATTCGTGCACCTCGTTCTGAAATACTTGAGTCTCTAATTTCCGCAACAACCTCGCTAATTGTTGTTGCTCGTGAATCTACTGCTGCCGTACAACTCATATCTCCAACGGTTCTAAAACGAACCATACGTTCTTCTACTTCTTCTTCCTCATCTTTGTATACAAAATCTGAATGAGACCAAATAAGCCCGTCTCTCACAAAAACCTCTCTTTTATGAGCAAAGTAAATTGATGGAATTTCTAAATTTTCATTTTCAATATAAGTCCAAACATCTAATTCTGTCCAATTTGAAATTGGAAAAACACGTACATTTTGACCCAAATCTATATTTCCATTTAACATATCAAATAGTTCTGGTCGTTGATTTTTTTCATCCCACTGACCAAAATCATCACGTACTGAAAATATACGTTCTTTGGCTCTTGCTTTTTCCTCATCTCTACGAGCTCCACCAATACAGGCATCAAATTTAAATTCTTCGATAGCATCTAAAAGGGTTGTGGTTTGCAACATATTTCTGCTTGAATATCTTCCTGTTTCTTCTTTTACTTTTCCTTGATCTATAGAATCCTGAACATTTCTGACAATTAATTCCAAGCCTAATTCTTCAACCAATTTATCACGAAATGTGATGGTTTCTGGAAAATTATGCCCTGTATCAATATGCATTAAAGGAAACGGAATTTTAGCCGGATAAAAGGCTTTTTCAGCTAATCTAACCAAGGTAATTGAATCTTTTCCTCCTGAAAATAGCAACACTGGTTTTTCAAATTGCGCAGCAACTTCTCTAAAAATATAAATTGCCTCGTTTTCTAAGTCGTTAATATGTAATTTATCAGTCATTTTTTTCTTTTTACGAATGCAATCCACATTCTCTGTTTTCTAAAACTTTTGTGGGGTCAAAATAGGTAAACTCATTTGGAAGCCCATTAACTTTTAAGTAGTTGTCTAATTCTTCATCTGTCCAATGATAAAAAGGGCTTACTTTAAGTACTCCATCTTTACTTAACGAAACAATATCAATACTACTTCTAAATGCCGTTTGTCCTTTTCTTAAATTTGTAAACCAAACATCTGGCTTATGTTCTTGCATCGCCCTATTAAAAGGTTCTAATTTTACTTGTTCTGTAAATAATATATGTAAAGGATCCTCTATTTGAGGTATTCCAATAGTTACATCTCTATGTGCTGCTGTTTGCTTTGGCACATATAAATGAATATTTAAATCTAGTGTATCTATTAATTCATTGGCATGAGCATATGTTTGAGGTGTATTATAACCCGTATCACACCAAATCACTTTTAAATTTTTTTCAACTTGCGTACAAGCATGCAATATTGCAACCTCATAAGGTCTAAAGTTTGTTGTTACCAATGGCCTTTTTGCACTATTTATTGCCCAAGCAATTATTTGCTCCGGTGATTTATTTTGCAATTCTTTATTGACCTGTTTTAAATTTAAATTATTCATTGCTTACCCCATTTTATTAAGTTCCAAATTCTTTCGTGAAAAAAATACAATACCATTTTTGTAATAATCTCTATTAGACCTATTGATAAAGCCAACGTAATTTTCCCTGTTATAAACCAAGAAATTAATATCGTATCAATAGTACCTACAATTCTCCAACTTATAGCTTTTACAATACTACGTGCAGGTTTTTCTGAGTTTATTTCACTCTCATTTGTTTTTTTAGACTTATTGTTATTCCATGTAAAAATTTGATCTATTATCATTACAACTATATCTCTTTTTATAGCGGCAAACTTACAAGTTTTTTATTACTCTACCAAGTCGATAGGGTATTAGTTTTAATAATTATACCTAGATTTTACAAATTTTATAATTAACGTTAATATTAAACTTTATAGAGCTTCATTAATGTCATTTATGATATCAGAAACATGTTCTAAACCAACCGAAATCCTAACCAATCCTGGTGTAATTCCTGCAGCCAATTGTTCTTCTTCTGAAAGTTTACTATGTGTTGTAGATGCGGGATGTGTAACAATAGTACGTGTATCACCTAAATTGGCTGATAAGGAGCACATTTTTATGGTATTTAAAAACTTTTTACCTGCTTCTAAACCTCCTTTTA
>JAKIVA010000082.1 GCA_021647265.1 Lutibacter sp. | reverse complement strand
ATGTAAGCGACAACTCTCTTCATCACCAAAATTTGCTGTAAAACTAAATATGTTCATAAATCTATTCTATCTTTGAATTCAAGTAAATATACACCTTTTAGGTGAATTTACGGATATACAGATAATTATTTGATATTTCATCTTATATTTAGAATTAAATTTTTAAATAAACTAGTGTTTGTAGTTTCGTTTTATATATTTTTTTTAAAATATATATAATAAAACTTGCATAATTAATAGTAATACTATTATATTTGCAAGCGAAACATGAAAGACCTTCAAATACATATAGAAGTTAACTCAGAATTATATTTAAAAAAGCCCGATTCATCTGAATTGGGACGTAGAATTATATCTGGAAGTATTGAGTTGATAAACGAACTTGGTTTTGAAATATTTACCTTTAAAAAATTAGGTAATAAAATTGGATCGCCTGAAAGTTCTATTTATCGTTATTTTGAAAGTAAGCACACCTTACTAATATATCTTACCTCTTGGTTTTGGAGCTGGATTGAATATCGGTTGGTTTTTGCCACAATAAATATAGATTCACCAACTGATAAGTTAAAAAGAACCATTAAAATATTAACACAACCGGTAGTGGTAGATAAATCCTTTTCATATATAGACGAAGTGTTATTACATAAAATTATAATAACAGAATCAGTAAAGGTGTTTCATACCAAAGATGTTGATGATGAAAATGAAAAAGGTTATTTTAAGTCGTACAAGCAAGTTGTTCAAAGGGTTGGTGACATGGTGTTGGAAATAAATCCAAAATTTAAGTTTCCACATATGCTCATCTCTACAGTTATTGAAGGAGCAAATCATCAAAGGTATTTTGCACAACATTTACCCGCGCTAACTAACGTAGAAAAAGGAAAAGAAAATATAGTTGAATTTTATACAGACTTAATTTTTAAAGTTGTTAAATAAATGAGTGATAGAGTTTATAATATAATATTTTTATTAAGGTTATTTACTTTCAATGCGGTGCTGTCTGTTATTATTATTCTACCTATCACACAAGCGTTAGACATTTTAAGTCAGGCAAATTACGAATTGGTGAAGTTTAGCGATGAAGGAAATACAGACAATCAAGAAAAGTTAGAAAATGTTAGCAAAGATGAAAAAACAGTATTTCAAATTGCCAGTATTACGTATAACTACTATGTTTATAAGAAAAGATTATTACATCAAAAAAATCAAGAATTAATATCACACTTTAATCAAGATATTTTTATACCACCGCCAGAAAAAATATAGACTTCCATATACTGCAACTCAAAATATTAAAGAAATAAACTTATAGCTATTTTACAATTTTAAAAAAAATAGAGGGTTGCATTATTTCATAAATTAATAAAAATCAATAAACTAACGGTATAAAGTAGGTGTTAATAATTTACAATATATCAGAAAAAATATAAAAAAATCATGAATTCTTCAAATCCATTTAAAAACTTAAAAGCTGATTTACCAGCGAGTATTGTTGTGTTTTTTGTAGCACTTCCTCTTTGCTTGGGAATTGCATTAGCCAGTGGAGCACCTTTATTTTCAGGTCTAATTGCTGGTATTATTGGAGGTGTAATAGTTGGTGCATTAAGTGGCTCACAAATAGGTGTTAGTGGCCCTGCAGCAGGTCTTGCAGCAATAGTTTTAACAGCTATAGGTACGCTTGGCGGCTTCGAAAATTTTCTTTTAGCAGTAGTGTTAGGAGGAGCAATTCAAGTACTCTTTGGGGTATTAAAGGCTGGTATTATAGGGTATTACTTTCCTTCATCTGTAATTAAAGGAATGTTAACAGGAATTGGTATTATAATAATTCTTAAACAAATACCACATTTCTTTGGTTACGATGTCAATCTAGAGGAAGGTTTCGCTTTCTTTGATGTTGATGGGGAAAACACATTCTCAGAAATTATTAATTCTATTAATAATATCAGTATTGGAGCAACGCTTGTTGCGGTTATGGGTATCGTTATTCTTATTCTTTGGGAAAATGTTTTAACTAAAAAAGCAAAAATATTTCGACTTATTCAAGGACCATTAGTGGCAGTTGTAGTAGGTATTGTATATTTTGTTATAACTAAAGGAAATGAAAAATTTGGAATTTCTTCAACACATTTAGTTAGTGTACCTGTACCAGATGATATTTCATCTTTTATCAATCAATTTAGTTTTCCAAATTTTGGAGCAATAACAAACCCTGAAATTTGGATAGTTGCTTTTACAATTGCATTGGTAGCTAGTCTTGAGACATTATTGTGTGTAGAGGCAACAGACAAACTTGACCCACTAAAAAGAGTTACACCTACAAATAGAGAGTTATTGGCTCAGGGTACGGGAAATATACTTTCAGGACTTGTAGGAGGTTTGCCAATTACACAGGTAATAGTGCGTAGTTCTGCCAATATACAATCTGGTGGAAAAACCAAAATGTCTGCAATTATTCACGGTCTTTTACTTCTAATATCTGTAATTTTAATCCCAAAACTGCTAAATATGATACCATTATCTGTACTAGCATCTATTTTACTTGTAGTTGGGTATAAATTAGCAAAACCTATGTTGTTCAAACAAATGTACGAGTTAGGCTGGAAACAATTTATACCGTTTGTAGTTACTGTTTTAGGAATTGTATTTACTGATTTACTTGTAGGAATTGGGCTTGGGTTAGGTGTTGGAATTATTGTAGTTTTAATAAAGAGTTTCCAAAATTCACATTTTTTACATATTGAAGATAAAAGTAATGGTAAACACAAAATTAAAATGACACTTGCTGAAGAAGTAACTTTCTTTAATAAAGGAGCAATTCTTAAAGAATTAGATAGCCTTCCTAGAGATACTTATTTAGAATTAGATGTTAGAGAAACACGCTATCTAGATAATGATATTATTGAAATCTTAGAAGATTTTTCTGTAAAAGCAAAAAATAGAAATATAGATGTTAAACTTATTTCTGAAAGAGGAATTGTTGAAAATCCAAGTAGTTATATACAGTTTTTTAAATTAAGGCCTAAAACTGCTTGATACAAGATGAATAAATAAAAAACGTATTATTATGATGGAAGCTAAATATAAATTATTGGTATTGATAGACTTGTCTAAAACATCTTATGTTACTTTAAAAAATGCTGTAAATTTAGCAAAAGTGATTGGAGGAAGTGTAGAAGTGTTCCATGTGAAATCATTGACAAATATTGTAAAAAATGAAAATCAAATTTCTGCAATGAGGTCTTTAGATGAGGAAAAGAGTATCTCTAAAAGAAAATTACAAAATTTAGTAAATCTTGTAACAAAAGAAGATGGCATTCCAATTGAATTTGATTTTACATTTGGTAATGTGAAAAATGAAATTACACATTATATTGATAAAATAAAACCAGATATTGTTGTTTTAGGAAAAAGAAAACAGAAGGTTTTTAATTTCTTAGGAGAAGATGTAACACAATTTTTATTAAATAAATTTTTTGGTATCATTTTAATTGCTGGTGAAGGTAAAAGCCTTCAATCAGGTGAAGATATCTCAATTGGCTTTTACAGTAATACATTAGATGATTATAACATTGAAATCACTAAAGATTTAAGTAAGAAAGCCCTCAGTCCTATAAAATTCTTTAAAGTACGTAAGAGAGCCACAGTTCATACTACAAATGAAGTTGTAAAACGTTTAAAATCTACGTATAATGGCAAAAATGTGGTTGAATATGAATTTGAAGAAAGTTCAGATGCATTGATAAATTTTGTGTCAAAAAATAAAATAGGATTGTTATGTATGGGTAGAGGAGATAAGAAAAAAGGATGGACAGATAAATTTATAAGCGAAATTACAGGAAGTAATAAGGAAATTAGTAAATTAAAAGCACCGTTGCTTATTTATGGAAGTTAGTAATAATAAAACATACTTTAAATTGGAGATAAAATATTTTAAGAAATCTAAATAAACTATAAATTACGCCTAATAAGGCATAAAATCATTAAAAACAAAATTATGAGAACACAAACAAAAATAACACAAGATAACCTTACACCTAAAGATGCACATAAAATTTTAGTTGAGGGGAATAATAGATTTGTACAAAATTTAAAAGCACAAAGAAATTTACAAGACCAAGTATTTGAAACAAGTAAAGGGCAATATCCTTTTGCAGTAATACTAAGTTGTATTGATTCAAGGGTTCCAGCTGAACTGGTTTTTGATCAAGGAATTGGAGATATTTTTAGTGCAAGAGTTGCAGGAAATATTATTAATGAAGATATATTAGGCTCTATGGAATATGCGTGTAAAGTTGCAGGCTCTAAAATAGTTGTAGTTATGGGGCATACTAAATGTGGAGCAGTAACTGCTGCTTGCCAGAATGTTAAATTAGGAAATATTACACCATTATTAGATAAAATTAAACCAGCCGTTGATATAATAAAAGTTGAAAGAGGGGTATTTGATGAAGAAGCAATAGAGGAAGTAGCTTTAACAAACGTGCGTATTTCAATTGATAGAATTAGAGAAGAAAGTCCAATACTGTCAGAAATGGAGAAAAATAATGAAATTGAAATTGTTGGAGCTATTTATGATGTATCTAACGGAAAAGTAGATTTTTTTGAATCATGAATATTGTAGTAAATTCAATTAAAAGAATTTCTTTAATACTACTTATTTTACCCTTTACTCTTCTTGCTCAGCAAGAAGAGGTGGGTAATTGGCTTATGTATTTTGGAACAAATAAAATTAGTGACAAGTTTAGTATTCATACTGAAATACAATACAGAAATCATACAATAACTCCAAATAATACAGAACAGTTATTATTAAGAACAGGATTGAATTATCATTTTTCCAATAGAGCAACTGTAACAGCAGGTTATGCTTATATACCTTCTTATGTTTACGAATCGGAACAAAAATCACCCGAAACCGAGGAGCACCGTATTTGGCAACAATTTATTTTAACTAATAAAATTGGTAATGTAAAATTTGAACATCGTTACAGAATTGAACAACGATGGGTAAATCAAGATTATAGAAATCGTTTACGCTATCGTTTAATGTTATTTGTACCCTTAAATAAACCTGTAATTGAAGAAGGAAGTCTTTTTTTAGGCTTGTATGATGAAATTTTTATCAATACAAAAGAAACTTTTTTTGATAGAAATAGGCTGTATGGGGCACTAGGATATCAATACAATAAAGCTACAAGTTTACAGGTAGGTATGATGCATCAACAAGTAAATAATTCAGGGAAATGGTATTTACAATTTGCACTAATTTTTAATACAGATTTAAGAAACAAAAATAATTAATTTTAAAATAAAAGAATGCTTAAAAACTTTTTGGGAAATAGCCCTATATGGTATAAATACACAATAATTAGTTTTTTAATTTTTAATGTAATTTTCTATTTTACTTTAGGGCCAACAATAACAGCCTGGATTTTTATTGCTGAATTTATTTTTACACTGGCAATGGCTTTAAAATGCTACCCCTTAGTTTCAGGAGGCTTATTGGCTATACAAATTTTATTTTTAAACCTAACAACTGCTAAAAATGCCTACCATGAAGTAGCGCAAAACCTTGAAGTTATATTGCTATTGATGTTTATGGTAGCTGCCATTTACTTTATGAAACCATTATTAATGTTTATTTTTAGTAAGGTTTTTACCAAAGTAAAATCAAAGTTGTCTTTATCATTGTTATTTGTAATTCTTGCAGCCGCTCTTTCAGCATTTTTAGATGCATTAACTGTAACAGCAGTTTTAATTAGCGTTGGAGTAGGGTTTTACGGAGTATATCACAAAATTCACTCAAGTGACCTAGATTTAAATGACGATGGCAGATTAGATAGAAAACAATTAAGTGGAGAAACACTAGAACAGTTTCGAGGTTTTTTAAGAAGTTTGATAATGCATGGTGTGGTAGGTACGGCACTGGGAGGTGTAATGACTTTGGTAGGGGAACCCCAAAATCTACTAATTGGAGAAAAAATGGGTTGGGATTTTATTGAGTTCTTTAAGCAAATGGATGTAATTACAATACCTGTTTTTTTTGCAGGATTATTGACCACAATTATTCTTGAGAAATTTAAACTTTTTGGTTTTGGGGAAAAACTACCTGAAGTTGCACGAAAAATAATTGAAAATTATACCATTTTAGAAGACGAAAAGCGTACTGAAAAAGAAAAATACAGATTGATAGTGCAAGCTATTGCAATGGTGTTACTTATAATTGGTTTGGCATTGCATCTAGCACCTGTAGGATTTATAGGTTTGGCTTTAATTGTATTTCAAACTGCATTTATGGGCATAACAGATGAGCATCATATTGGCCCTGCTTTTGAAGAGGCATTGCCTTTTACAGCCTTATTAGTTGTCTTTTTTGTTATTGTAGCAATGATTCATGACCAACATTTGTTTAAGCCAGTTATTGAGTGGGCGCTATCTATGGAGCCTTCAACACAGCCAACGATGTTTTATATTGCCAATGGGTTACTGTCTGCTATTAGTGATAATGTTTTTGTTGCAACTGTTTATATAAATGAAATTCAAGCTTCATTTAATGCTGGTGAATTGTCGAGAGCACAATATGAAAAATTAGCAATTGCAATTAATACAGGTACAAACTTACCAAGTGTTGCAACACCAAATGGTCAGGCAGCATTTTTATTTTTACTTACTTCTGCATTGGCACCTTTAATTAATTTGTCATATGGAAGAATGGTGAAAATGGCTTTTCCGTATGCAATTGTATTAGGAGGTGTTGGCTTATTATGTGTTATGTACTTGCTATAAATTAAGAATAAATAGTATTGTAAAAAGAGGCTTTCTAAAAAGTGTAATTTACGTCAACCTAAACCTGTTTCAGGTTCTCATAATGATTGATAGTCAGCATGATGAGATTCTGAAATAAGCCGGCCTGATGTTGGAAGGTTTAGAATGACAAAATAAAGACTTTTCAGAAAGCCTCTTTTTTATTTGGTGATATATTTCATCTCTTTTAAATCAAATGATTTAAAAAGCGACTTGAAATTTCATTTGAACGATGTTGCTATTTCCAACAGATTTCAATTTTGCTGAGGTGTAGTCAATACTGAATTTTGTTACCGGATTTAGATGCCAGTTAATACCAACTGTCATGTCATTTAAAATTCCTCCTTCGACAGATTTGTCAGAATAATCTGCAGAAGAATATCTTGCAACAAGTTCAATAGCACCAACCCCATTTCCTGTTGGATTGAAATTAGATTTAGGAGAAACTCTTTTAAAATAACCTACCTTTTTGGAATAATTTTTATGTTCTCCAGTAACAAAATAACTTGCTTCAACGTAATAACCAAAAAAATTATAATTCTCAAATAAATTTTCTCTATTTACTCTAGAATGAATGTATTCTGACTGAATCGAGAAAGAGTTAAGCACTAATGCAACTTCAAACCCAGTTAATTTAACATTATCAACTAAATCTATCATTCCCGTATTAATATAGCTAGTAAGTAAGTGAGCTTCGGGTCTCGACTCTAAGCTGTATTTACTTTCGTCAGGAGTTCTATAACTATAGGCCAATCCTAAATGT
>JAKIVA010000081.1 GCA_021647265.1 Lutibacter sp. | reverse complement strand
AGAAAATGCTCAATAGAATTAAAGAGCAAATTCTTTTTGAACTATTTCATATCTTAAATTTTTGGATACTGTTTCTCAAAAAAATAAAATCTCAAAATATTGGGCTTTTTAAGGTTTGACTATTTAATAAGAATTACATTTTCATTAGCCAATTCTTAATTTCAACCTCTTCTTTAATAATTGAACGAAGATCCTTAATTTTTACTCTTTTTTGCTCCATTGTATCTCTATAACGAATTGTTACAGAATCATCATTTAAAGTATCGTGGTCTACGGTAATACAAAATGGTGTTCCTGCAGCATCTTGTCTTCTATAACGTCTTCCAACAGCATCTTTTTCATCGTAAGCAACATTGAAATCCCATTTTAAATCTTCTAAAATTTTACGAGCAATCTCTGGCAATCCATCTTTCTTAACCAATGGTAGAATAGCGGCTTTTGTTGGTGCCAATACTGATGGCAATTTTAATACCGTACGTGTGGTTCCGTTTTCTAATGTTTCTTCTTGTAATGAATTAGAGAAAACTGCTAAAAACATTCTATCCAATCCAATTGAAGTTTCAACTACATACGGTATATAATGTTCATTAATTTCAGGGTCAAAATATTGTAATTTTTTTCCTGAATATTTTTCATGGCTCGATAAATCAAAATCTGTACGTGAATGAATCCCTTCTAACTCTTTAAAACCAAAAGGAAATTTAAATTCAATATCTGAAGCTGCATCAGCATAATGTGCTAATTTCTCATGGTCGTGGAAACGGTAATTTTCTTCTCCCATTCCTAGTGATAAATGCCATTTTAACCGTGTTTCTTTCCATTTTTCATACCACTGTTTTTGAGTGCCTGGGCGTACAAAAAATTGCATTTCCATTTGTTCAAATTCTCGCATTCTAAAAATGAATTGACGCGCAACAATTTCGTTTCTAAAAGCTTTTCCTGTTTGTGCAATTCCAAAAGGAATTTTCATCCTTCCTGTTTTTTGTACATTTGAAAAGTTTACAAAAATTCCTTGAGCTGTTTCAGGACGTAGATATAAATCCATTGCTGTATCAGCTGAGGCTCCTAATTTTGTGCCAAACATTAAATTAAATTGTTTAACATCTGTCCAGTTTTTAGAACCCGAGAGTGGGCAAGCTATTTCTAACTCTTCAATTAGCGCTTTAACATCAGCCAAATCTTCTTTTTCTAAAGATTGCCCCATTCGTTTTAAAATAGCATCTCCTTTTTCTTTGTAGCCTATAACTCTTGTATTTGTTGCTAAAAACTCTTCCTTATTAAAAGCATCTCCAAAACGTTTTGCCGCTTTTTTTACTTCTTTTTCAATTTTAGCATCTAATTTTCCAACATAATCTTCAATTAAAACATCGGCTCTATATCTTTTTTTAGAATCTTTATTATCTATGAGAGGATCGTTAAAAGCATCAATATGTCCGGATGCTTTCCAAGTTGTTGGGTGCATAAAAATTGCAGCATCAAGACCCACAATATTCTCATGTGTTTGCACCATTGCTTTCCACCAATACTCTCTAATATTTTTCTTAAGTTCAACACCGTTTTGGGCGTAATCATAAACCGCACTTAAACCGTCATATATTTCACTAGATTGAAACACATAGCCATACTCTTTAGCATGTGAAACTACTTTTTTGAATTTATCTTCTTGATTTGCCATTTTGCAAAAATAGGAAAGGTTTTAATACTAAAAAATAAAAAGTGGAAATAGCCGAAACTATTTCCACTCAATCAACATTAAATAATATTAATCTGGAGTTACTTTTAGTTACTTCAACGTAATTTGAGTTGCTCCCACAAATTTATTTTCAATATATATATTAACCGTATATACACCTCTTTTAATTGTACCTCTATCTACTTCAACTAAAGAAATAATATCCACAGCATCATTTAAATAATTTACAATTGTTTGATCGCTATAACTAATTTGTACATCATTAAAAACTAATTCTCCTTTACCCGCAACGGTAACGCCCTTTGCGTCAACAATTTGTATGTAAACTTGGCGCTCTCCTTTTTCAGCTATGTCATTTTTTGCAATGGTAAAATTAATTCTAAAAGCATCCGTATTTCTTGCTCTAGAGGTTTCAACTAGTTTACCGTTGTTACGTTCTCGCATTGCCAATATTTTCGCACTACTAACCCTCAATACTGAACCAATTGCTACTTTTTCTGATAATTGTAAGTTTTTTAATGATAATGTATCATTTTTAGCTAATTGTTTTGATATTTTAACGTTTGCACTATCTAAATTAATTGTTAGTAATTCATTTACACCCGTTAATGAATCAGTCATAAAAAATAAACGCCTGTTAGTTTCCTCCAGTTTTGCTATTTGTTTTCTATAACGACGTATTAAACTATAATTTGTAGCTTTTAAACCTTTAATTGAGTCTCTTAACGCAATTATTCTATCTCTTTCTAAAGATAACTCATTAGACATTGAAGTATTTTGCCCTATTGCTTCCTCATATTTAACAATCATATTGTCTAAATTACCCTCTATTTCAAGTTTTTCCTCCTCTATGGCGTCTGTTAACTTTTTATGTTCTTTATTATTATAAAAAGTGTATGCTAAAGCAACAAGTAATAACACCGCTAAAACAATAGCTATTATTTTAATATTGGATTTTTTATTTTCTTCCATCATTCTTAAATTTCTTAATTTGTTTATTTTTATATAATTTACTTAACGCAAAATGCGCGACAAAATTATAACAAATTCAATAAATAACTTTGAGGTATTCAATAAATAATTTTGAGGTGTATTTTTTGAGGAAGCATAAAGTTACGTTATAAAAACTATAATTCATAATTATTTGGTTGAAAATGATTATTTTTTTGAATAAAAAATGTACTTTTAATAGAAAATAGTGCTATGAATTTTTTAAAAGATGTTTTTAATATTTTTTTCCCTGAAGTTTGTTTGTGTTGTTATGAGGCCTTGTCGTATAATGAGTCAACTGTCTGTTTAACTTGCAGGCATGATTTACCATTAACTCACTTTAGCTTTGAAAAAAATAATTTAGTAGAAAAATCTTTTTATGGGAGAGTACAAATTATTGCTGCAACCGCTTTATTTTATTTTTTCAAAAAAGGAAAAATACAACAGTTAATTCATGAACTCAAATATAACAAACAACAACAAGTTGGTAATTTTATAGGGAATTGGTTAGGAGAAGAAATGACTGAAAGTAATCGGTTTAAGAACATAGATTATATTATCCCCGTACCTCTTCATCGTAAAAAATTAAAAATAAGAGGCTACAATCAAGTTGCCCATTTTGGAAAAAGTTTGGAAAAAAAGTTGCAAATCCCATACAATGAAACTTTTTTGATTAAAATATCTTCAACAAAAACACAAACCAAAAAATTACGTTTAGATAGGTGGAAAAATGTACAGGAATTGTTTGTTGTACAAAACAAATCTCATCTAGAGAATAAACATATTTTATTAATTGATGATATTATTACAACTGGAGCAACTCTTGAAGCTTGTTGCAAGGCTTTTGAAAATATTAAAAACTTAAAAATAAGCATTGCTTGTATGGCTTATACCAAATAAATTATTTTAATAAATAGAATACAAAACAATCAAATACGTTTTTAAATAAATAAATTGTTATTTTGCATCAAAGTAATTTAAACCTATGAATTATAAAGTTTTTAAAATTATTTGTTTTATTGCCCTTGGTTTCTCTTTAAGCAATTGCGCAAAAAGAGGAAGACCAACAGGAGGCTTAAAGGATAGTATTGCTCCAATACTGGTTAGCGCTTCTCCAAATTATAACAGTGTTAATTTTACAGCTAAAAAGATAAAAATTTATTTTGATGAATACATTAAATTAAAAGATGTAAGTAAGCAATTGGTTATCTCTCCTCCTCAAAATAACAATCCTATTATTACACCTCTTGGAACTGCAAGTAAATTAATTACCATAAAAATTTTAGATACTTTAGATGAAAACACTACCTACGTATTTAATTTTGGAAATAGTATAGTTGATAATAACGAAGAAAATGAATTAGGGAATTTTAAATATGTTTTTTCAACAGGAAGTTATATTGACTCATTAAATTTAGCAGGAGAAGTTACCAATCCTCTTAAAAAAGAGACTGAAAAAAATATTAATGTTATGCTTTATCCGTATAATGACTCTTTTACAGACTCAATTATTTTTAAAGAGAAACCACGTTATATTGCTAACACTTTAGATTCTACACTATTTGAACTTACAAATTTACGAGCTGGTAAATATTTACTCATTGCTTTAAAGGATGCTAATGGAAATAATATTTACAATCCTAAGATTGATGAAATTGGATTTGTAAAAGACACCATTACAATACCTACCGATAAAAAATATAATTTTACTATTTTTAAAGAAATTCCTAAATTAAAAATAATAAAACCTAAAGAGGTTGCAAAAGGTCATCTTATTTTTGGATATGAAGGCAATGCTAAAAATTTAACTATAAATTTATTAACACAAACACCCACAAATTTTAATTCTGAAATTGTTTTTGAAAAAAATAAAGATACTATTAATTATTGGTACACACCTTTTGAAACCGATTCTTTAAATTTTTCCGTTTCAAAAGGAGAATATTCAGAAAAATTTGTAATAAAAACTAGAAGCTCAAAAATTGATTCTTTAGAAATTACAAAAAGCACAAGTAGTATATTACATTTATTAGATACCTTTTCCATTTCCACAAACATTCCTATAATTAATTTTAATAAATCTTCTATTCAAATTTTAGAAGAAGACTCAATAAATGTTGACTTTAAAGCAACTGTATTAAAAACCGAAATTTACCTGAATTTTGAAAAAAAATACAATACTACCTATAATTTTAAGTTATTACCTAAAACAATTACTGATATTTTTGGTGTTTCAAACGACTCATTATTTTTTAAATTAAAAACAAAATTACCTGAAGATTATGGGATTTTAAACCTTGAATTATTAAGTTCTAAAAACACGCCTTTAATTGTTGAATTATTAACTGAAAAAGGAGAGTTAGTTAGATTAAAAAAATTGAACAAACCAAAAAAAGTGAGTTTCCCTTTATTAGTTCCTAATAAATACCTAATAAGAGTTACTTTGGATGAAAACAATAATGGTATTTGGGATACTGGTAACTTTTTAGATAGAAAACAACCTGAAGTAGTTAAATATTTCGAAAACGTGATTACAATAAGAGCAAATTGGGAAGAAAATGAAGTGCTTAATTTGGATTAATGACGTTTAAATTAACGATTTATGAAGTTTTTATTACATTTGACATATTAAACCCTTACTTTGATAAAAAAAATTAAAATATTACCCCTCCTTATCTTTTGCTTTTTAGCAATAAATATTCAAGCGCAAGATTACAATAGCCATGAAATTGGATTTATTATTGGTTCAGCATCTTTTACTACAGACTATGGGCAACGTAATAATTTTTCAAGTAATGTTGGTGGAAATATTGGTTTGGGCTTTGGATTGATTTATTATTTAAACTTTACAGATTATAGATATCGCTGGAATCAAAGAACTAATTATTTTGCCGAACATTTTAGAATTCGGGCAGAGTTATCTTATATGTCTGCCGAATTAGATCACTTTGGTGAATGGGTTCAAGATTACCGACAAACACCCGAAGCAGATCAATTACGTGCAATGCACGGGAAAACCAAATTAATAAATTTTGGAGCACAACTTGAATTTCATATCGTTGATATTGTAGATTTTGGTTCTAGAAGAATTCCTGATATCAAATGGTCTCCCTATGTAAGTGCTGGTTTTATGTTAGATTACTACGACCCAGAACTGAAATCTGATTTAGGAGATTGGGAACAAAATCCAAACTTACTATTTTCTAAATGGGCTGTCCCTGGTGCTGCCAAAATGAAACCTAATATTACTGGATCTGCAACGTTAGGTATTGGTACTAGGCACAAACTTGGAGAATATTCAGATATTCTAATTGAATCTCGTTGGCAATATTTTTTCTCTAATTATGTTGATGGATTAAATGCAAAAGACGACCCCGCAAATAAATACAATGATTGGTTACTTTGGGTTCACGTTGGCTATATTTATTACCTAAATTAAACCCAACGCCTGATTTAAATCTGCAATTAAATCATCTATATCTTCAATCCCAACACTCAACCTAATTAAAGAATCTACAACGCCTGTTTTTTCTCGTTCTTCTTTTGGAATAGAGGCATGTGTCATACTTGCTGGATGTCCAGATAATGATTCAACACCACCCAAAGATTCTGCTAATGTGAATATTTTTAAATTTTCAACTATTTTAAATGCATCTTCAATTTTATTTCCTTTTGTCACAAAAGAAACCATCCCTCCAAAATCTTTCATCTGCTTCTTAGCAATTTCATGATTTGGGTGATTTTTAAATCCTGGCCAGTATACTTTTTCAATTTTCGGGTGATTTGCTAAAAATTCAGCAACTGATTTTCCATTTTCACAATGACGTTGCATACGCACATGCAATGTTTTTATACCTCTTAATACTAAAAAACTATCCATAGGCCCACAAACAGCACCACAAGAATTTTGAATAAAATATAATTTACCCGCTAATTCTTTATCCTTTACAATTAATGCTCCCATAACAACGTCTGAATGACCTCCTAAGTATTTAGTTGCAGAATGCATCACAATGTCAGCACCCAAATCTAATGGGTTTTGTAAATAAGGGGTCGCAAATGTATTGTCTACAGCCAATAAAATTTGATGTTTTTTTGCAACTTTAGATACAGCTTCAATATCAATAATATTCATCATTGGATTTGTTGGTGTTTCAACCCAAATTAGCTTTGTTTTCTCTGAAATATAACTTTCTATTTTATCAGCATTTTCCATTCCAATAAACTGAAATGTTATACCAAAATTCTCAAATATTTTTGTGAATATTCTATAAGACCCTCCGTACAAATCATTGGTTGAAACCACCTCATCTCCAGGATTCAATAATTTTAATATACAATCAATTGCTGCTAATCCTGAACCAAAAGCCAAACCATATTTTCCATTTTCAATACTTGCAAAAGCATTTTCTAAAGCTGTACGTGTAGGGTTTCCTGTTCTCGAATATTCATACCCTTTATGATTCCCTGGCGAAGTTTGCGCATAGGTAGATGTTTGGTAAATAGGAGGCATTACTGCTCCCGTTGATGGGTCATGCTGTTGATTTCCGTGAATTGTTTTGGTATTAAATTTCATTTTAAATTTGGTGTTAATTCAATCTCAATTAGAATACAAATGTACTTATTCTTTACTTAATTTTTTAATTAATTTCCCAACAGTAAGTCCTTGCCCTATTATTGAAAATACAACTACAATATATGTAATTACTAAAAATAAATCACGATGCATATTTTGTGTTAAACTTAATGCTAATGCAATTGAAATTCCTCCTCTCAAACCACCCCATAGTTTAGCCCCCAATAAAGTCGGAGTGATATTTTAAATTTCAAACTAATACATTTGAGATATGAAATATAAGAAATGGACCTTAGACCAGAAGTTAGAAATACTATCAACTTCAGAAGAAATAGGT
>JAKIVA010000080.1 GCA_021647265.1 Lutibacter sp. | reverse complement strand
AAATACCTACAATTATACTTAAACGAGTTTGTTTATAAACTAAACAGAAGGTATTTTGGTGAAAAAATATTTGATAGACTAATAATAGCAAGCATTACAGTAAGTGGAGCTTAAGCGGATATGCAGAATTTATTTTTAAAAAAGTTTATGAAGTAACTTTATAAATTTCGTTGTTTAACGGATTTAGAAATATTAAAAAGAAAATTACACCAAAAGCCAGTTCATATAATTCCCATTTTCTATCTGAATTTACAAAAAATATCAATCCAGTTGAAACTAAAAAAGCAATAGAGTGATGCCATTTCACTACAGGTATTGCAAATAAATTCACAAGATTTTTAATAGATTTAAATTTTCTATAAAGTACAGGAAGAATTAAAATATAGATTATTAAAATAATAGTTAATAACTGACTAAATATAATTTTATTTATTTTCTTGCCTTCAACAACCATATTGTGTAAATTAGTTTCACCTTGTGCATTGTTTTCTATAAAATATTCTGAGGATTGAATATTAAAAATACGTTGCCCCCAAGAAATTTCTTCACCAGCTCCAAATAAAAATACGAAAGCCATACCTAAAACACCTATTTTCCAGTAAATATTTTTGTATTTAAAAAATTTGAAAAACCGGTAGAATAATAATAAACTTGAAAAAAAAATGAATATAAATTGACTATTTTCTACAAAACCGTCTTCTTTACTATAAACAGTATCAAAATAGGTAATATTTGTTGAAGCATAATAAATACCAATTGCAAATGCACTACTTAAAAATGCATAACCTAGGTAGTCTGTTTTTGTGAGTGTTCTTATATTCATACGTCAAAAGTACTATTTTTTTGAGATTAAATAAAATGCTCTAATTAATCGACCTTTCTTTTTGCTTCCAACATTCAGATTGTAAGTTTCAATAAGTTTAGCGTTGTAATTATTTTTTAATTGTGATAAAATTAGTTTAAGATCCCTATTCATTAAAAGTAATCCAAATTGATTGTCATTAGGAATTTTCAAATCTTCGTTTTTATAAATGTTTTTTATAATACCGTTGTAATCCCACAATAACTCTGGTGTAATTACCCCTATTGAATACGTTTTAATATCGTAACTTTTTTCAAGTAGATGGAGTTTATTAATGGAATTAAAGGCTTCATTTTTATTCAAACTTTTTGAAATAGGCAATCCAAAGGTAAAAATAACAACCATAAATAAGATGGTTACATAAAATACGGGTTTTATCTTTTTTTGAAATAAATTTTTAATAAGTAGAAGTCCTATTAAAAATGTAGATATGGAAGTTAGTATATAACTTGTAAAGTGTTGTTGTATTCCTTGATTAAGGAAAAAATAAAGTGCAAATGGTAAAATTACTCCTAATAATGCTATGAGTAAGAAGTTAAAATATACAGGGTAGATTTCAATTTTACGCTTTAGTTTAGAAAAATTAATAATTAAATATTGTATGTAGAAGCCAGTGTTTAAAGCTAAAGGAATTAATACAGGAACTAAATATCGAGGTTTTTTTTCTGGAATTATTGAAAGTAAAATTACAGCAATAATAGTCCACCAAAACGTAAATTTATACACTTTTTTGTTTTCTACTCGATTCCTTAAATAAGGGTATAATAAACTTATAAAAGCTGGAATTGCCCATAAACCAGATTGAATAAAAAAGCTCCAGTAATAATAAAAAGGTTTTACATTGTAACTACTCCAATTAGCAGTTTCTCTAGTGGCAATTTCTAAAAAAGCTTTAGGGTCAGCCAAACGAACATAAACAAACCACCAACCGCCAATAATTAGAAATAAAATGACAAAGCTAATTAATGGAATAATTTTAGGTGTTAATTTTTTAAATTTATAGGTAACGCCATAAGAGATTAAAAAAGGTAAAAATATAGCATAAAATGAAACCGGACCTTTGCTCATAAATGACAAGCCAACAAAAATAGCAGCCAATAAAGCATTTTTCCAATATTTTTTTTCATTTTCAAAAAATTGAAATAGATAATATACGCCAGCCAACATAAATCCGTGTGCAAAAATATCCCAAGGTGCTTCGTTTATAATGGCAATGATATAAAATGAAGTAACTAAAATAAAACCATTTTGAAGACTCTGTTTTTTTGGAAGAGCTAGTTTTACCGATAAAAAATAAATAAAAATACCTGAAAATAAAACCATAAATACTGCAGGTAACCGTAACGCAAAAAGATTGTTCATTCCAAAAATTAGCCCTGAAATTGCTGTTAGCCAAGTTGGTAACGGAGGTTTTTGATAACGAGCTTCTCCATTCATTGTGGTTAAAATCCAATGATTATCATGTACCATTTCTCGTGCAGTAATAAAATTACGTGCTTCCATAATGGTTACGTTCGGAACGTTTAAATGCACTAATAGCATTAACAAAACAACAATTGATATAGATGCTATTGGATATTTTTCAATGGTTTTTATCATTTAGGAAGTACTATAATTTAAGTTGTTTATTTTTTAAAGATATACATACCTTTTTTGTAATTAGAGTCTATTTTTTTTAATAAACTCATTTCTGAGTTATCAATATTCTTAACTTTTTTTATTGGAATAATAATTAAAAAAGGATTTTCTGTATTAATTACTTCTTTTAATTTGGCAGAATTCTCCATAGCCTTCATGTTACCTTTTGTGTAGAACTGTCCGGAATAACTTTTCTTTTGCCAATGGTAAATAGGTAGCTTATTATTAGCCGTATTTTCAATCAAGTATTTATCCGTATTTATATAAAATTCTTTTTTTTCACTAATTGTCAATCCAAAATAAAATAACAAGGCAAGAAATGGAAAAATTAGACTACCAATAATAATTTTTTTTCTGTGTAAAATAGTTTCCCACCAGTGTGTTATTAGCAAGGCAATAGGTACCATTACAGGTAAAATATAAGGGTGAATCAAGCTTTTTGAAACTGTAAAAAATAGTGGTGTCCACAACAGCCAAAACAGTAAAAATGTAACCCATTTATTTTTAAATAAATTGGTTCTGTTTTTCCATAGTTTAATTACTAATAATTGTATCCAAGGAAGAGCAAATAATACTAAAAATATCCAAACCATGCCTAGCGGTTGAGATTTAGGGAATCCGTATTTATCACCTTTCCAACTAGAGTCTAAAAATCGTTTAAAGTGTTCTCCAACAATAAAATAATCTATAAAACCGGGTGTTTTCTGTTCTGCCAAATAATACCAAGGAATTGCAATAATAGCTGTTAGTAGTATTCCTACTATCCAAGGGAATAATTTCCATACATTTTTAAATTCTTTAAAAACAATAAGCCAAATAAAGATAGGAGGTCCTGTTAAAATAATAATTATAGGTCCTTTAGCAAGCAAACCTAAACCTATCCCAACAAAAAATAAATATTTCCAAATTTTTTGTTTGTTATTGTTGATTCCTTCCCAAAAAGAAATCATAACTAATGCAACGCAAAATGCTAAAGCAGTATCTGTTGAAACAACCCCCGCATGAATTAAAAATTCAGGAATTGTTAAAAGTATTACTCCAGGAATAAAGAAATCTAGTCCTTTTCGTGTAGCGTATTTACCAACAAGAAGCACTATTAAAATGCTCAAAAGCAGGTAAGGTAATCTAGCCGCAAACTCGTTTACACCAAATAGTTCAAAGCTAAGTGCAGATAGCCAAGTTGAAAGAGGAGGCTTTGCCCAAAAAGGAACTCCATAATCTATTTGTGGCGTAATCCAATTGTTGGTTTCTGACATAATTCGGGCAATATTGGCATACCGAGCTTCTGTTTTATCCATTAAAGGAATGGCATAATTTAAGAAAGCTCTGAATAGAATAAGCCCAATTACTATACTAAAGTAGGGAGATATTTTTTTTTGAAACAATTTCATTTTTTAGTTTAATTGGTTTTATCTATTTGTAATGATTACGTATGTGATATAAATCTAACCAAAGTTTAAAAAAGTACGTCATTTTAACTTTAGAATCATCGTAATCTATCCAAGATTTTAAGGGTACTTCTCTACATATTGTATTCATTTTTTCTTCTCCATAAATTTTAATAATTCTATGAAAAAGCTCCACATCAAATAACCATTTTGAAATAAATTTTTCATTAAAAATATTTTTAGAAAGTTTACTGTCAAATATTTTACACCCACATTGTGTGTCGTAAACTCCTAATTTTAATTGTTTTGAAATAAAAGTTGCAATAATTCTTCCTATTAAAAAGCGAGATGTTTTTCGTTGTATATTTGTATCAATTTTTTTTATTCTAGATCCAAAAGCAAATATTACTTCATCAGTAACTAGTGTGCTAATTTCATAACATTCTTCTAAAGTGGTAGCTAAATCAGCGTCTAAATAGGCAATTTTGTTAAATTTTAGATTTTTATTACAGTATGTTATTCCCGTTCTAACGGCTTCAGCCTTCCCTACATTTTTTGGTGTAGAGATAGCTACAACATTGTTTGGGTAAGCAGTTTTTATGGTGTTTAGCACTTCTAAAGTGTTGTCACTTGAGCCATCGTTCACAAAGCATAATAATACATTTCTTTGTGCTTCAATAAAATTAAGCATTCGTTCTTTGTCTAATCTTTTTTCTTCGTTATAACAGGGTATAACAATGCATAGCTCAAATTGTTTAATCATTCTTTTATTTTTTCAACTTTTACAAATGTATGGATAATTAGGAAAGTACAATAATCACCTAATTTAATTTTTATTGTTTCCTTAAAATGAAAATATTCCGTATATAAATAATAGAGCCCATTAAATGCCCAACTAAAAGAACAGGATCTTCTCTAAAGATAGCGTAAATTAAAATCATAATTGAACCAATTAAGCTTAACAACCAGAACCCAAAAGGTAAAGATGATTCTTTCTTTTTTTCAGAATAAATCCATTGATACACAAATCGAAGCGTGAAAATAACTTGTGCTATACTTCCCCAAATTAATAGCCAAAAAGGAATGGCTTCATTTTTGAGCAGTTTATTTAAATCGTAAACATTATTATTAAAAGAATAAATAACTATTAATAAAGGGAAAATCCATAAAAACCATCGTAAAATTCTGGGAGCTTTTTGCCATTCTCCCTGTAACTGTAAGTTTCTAATATATATAAAATAGGTAAGAGTTTGTCCTAACATAATGGCAAAATCATCCCGTAAATAACCATAAACAAATAGAAGGAAAGATGCAAATAAGCTTAATTTCCAAAAAATGGAAGGGGTTAATACTTTTTTATTTTTTTCAGATAAGATCCATTGTAAAATTAACCTTCCTGAAAATAAAAGTTGTGCTAAAAAGCCTATGCTATAAATAATCCAACTACTCATTAATTCTTTTTAGCAATTTCGTAATTTATATATTTTTTCTTCATCCATAAATAGGCAAAACAATCAATGAGTGGACCTAAAAGGCGATTCCATAAACCGTATTTTGCTTCACCTGCAATCCTAGGAAAGTGTTGTACAGGTATTTGTTTAATCTTTCCATTTTGTAATAAAATCATAGCAGGTAAAAACCTGTGTAGGCCTTTAAACATAGGTATTTTTTTAGCATACTCCGTTTTAATAACTTTTAAAGGGCAGCCAGTATCATCCATTCCATCATGTGTAAAAGCACGCCTAATTCCATTTGCTATTGTTGATGACATATTTTTCACAAAAGTATCTTTTCTATTTGATCTAACTCCTGTAACTAAATCATATTCTCCAATTTGTGCAAGTAGTAAATTAAAATCCTCTGGTGCAGTTTGTAAATCGGAATCTATATAGCCGACCAATTCAGTATTGGTATGCTTAAATCCGGCAGTAATTGCAGCACTTAATCCACAGTTTTGTTTGAATTGAATAAAAGTAAAATCTGAATTGTTAGTACAAATTTTTTCAATTAATTGTTGGCTTTTATCTTTACTACCATCATTTACAAAAAGAATTTTTGTTTTTTTAGTAGCAATTTTCATATAGTTGGTTAGTTCTTGTTCAACACGTTGTAAATTATCTTCTTCATTGTATACAGGAACTATAATGGTAAATTCGTACTTCATTATTTTTTAGATAGTTTTAGGATTTCTTGAGCAGCTTTAAAAGGTGTTGTTTTAAGGTTTTTTATGTCCTCTTTGTATTTTTTTAATGCTTTTTTTACAGTTGTTTTATTATAAAAATTAGTTGTTAATTGTTGATTAATAGTTTCCAGTAACCAATAATTATTTTGTTCATTTCTTCTTTCATCAAAAAATCCATTTGCTTTTGTTAATTTAAAATAATCATCAATTATTTTATAAACAGTGTCAATTCCTTCATTATAAAAAGCACTACACGTAGTAACTTGTGGTTGCCAGTTGCTTTCTTTTGGGGGATATAAATGCAATGCACGTGTAAATTCATTTTTTGCAAGTTCAGCACGTTTTATATTATCCTTATCGGCTTTGTTAATTACAATTGCATCAGCCATTTCAATAATACCACGTTTAATTCCTTGTAATTCATCACCAGCACCAGCCAATTTTAACAATAAAAAGAAATCAACCATGGAATGCACCGCTGTTTCACTTTGACCAACACCCACAGTTTCAATAAAAATTACATCATAACCAGCAGCTTCACACAAAATAATGGTTTCACGTGTTTTTTGTGCTACACCACCTAAGGAAGAACCACTTGGAGAAGGACGTATATAAGCGTTTTGGTCTTTTACCAATTCTTCCATACGAGTTTTATCACCTAAAATACTTCCTTTATTAATAGAACTACTTGGGTCTATGGCTAGTACGGCAACTTTTTTACCTTTATTGGTAAATAACTTTCCAAAAGCTTCAATAAAAGTACTTTTTCCTACTCCAGGAACACCTGTAATACCAATCCGAATAGATTTATTAGCAAAAGGTAAGCATCGTTCTAAAATGGTATTCGCTTTTTTTTGATGGTTTGGATTGGTACTTTCAATCAAAGTAATTGCACGACTTAGATATGAAATATCTCCTTCAATAATTTTTTCAACAAACTCTTTTTCAGAAGGTTGTTTTCTTCGTTGTAGTTTTACTTTTTTTATTGAACGATCATTAGTTGTAGCAGGTTGTTTAATTCCTTCAACCTCATACAACGCAGATTTTAATGATTTTTTTTTGGTCATTTTTCAAGTTCAATAATCGTTGTAAATTTAAAATATTTATTTTGATATAAAATACAACGTGTTAAATAAAGTTATATCTAAATTTATGGGTCTCAAAAATAGTTAAAACTATGCATTTTAGTGCATTTTGCTTTCAGCTTCTAAAAAGACTATCTTTGGTTTATGTCAGCATAAAAACTAAATATCTATTGATGCGAAATTAATATTAAAACTAGTGTATTTAGTAACAAAAAACTGAGAAAAAAATGGAGATCTCCACTTTAATATTGGAGTTTAACCGTTCAGCAATTTTATATTAAATTTGGTGATAGGATTCCATTAGATATTCACCACCCAAAAAGTAGTACGTGACGCTACCACTGGGGCTCATTTTCGACTTCTTCGACTTTTAAAAATCACAATGAAGAAAAATCGAAAAAGTTGAAAATAGAAAAAATTTATACAGAGTTTAATTTACACACCCAAGAATACCTTGAGCATCACCGAGAACTTTCAATTTTCTACATCTGTTTCGTCGTTACCTAGTCATCCCTTAAAAACAATTAGATTATTGATAATCAGTTGATAAACTCTTTCAATAAGTTTTTAAAACTGCAAGCAAATACGTATCTTAGTAAAAAAGCTTGCAGATATGGTTGGTAAACAAGAC
>JAKIVA010000018.1 GCA_021647265.1 Lutibacter sp. | reverse complement strand
CTGAAGGGGCAAACTGGTGATTCTATTAATTTTATGATGGCTGCCGCTGGATTTAACTTTAGGAAATTGATGAAAAAGTTAAAAACTTCTATTGTGTGGATAATTTTGAAATTCAAAATAGCAATACTCTATAGAATAAAGTTCAATTCAATTTTAAATGTGGCTTAAATCAATCCGAAATAGTGCTTTTTGAGGATTGACTAAAGAAGATACAACGTTAAAATTGAAGGAATTAGAATTAAGCGATAGTGCTATTTTAGATGCTACATTGGTTGTTTCTTATTTTAACTTTGTAAATAGAATGGTTACCGGTTTGGGTGTTGCTATTGAACAAGATGGAGGAGGAGGCTATAGTTATTAAGTTAATTTTTTAAAAAAATATAAAAACTTCACTTAACCTAACAGATTTTTCAAATCTGTTAGGTTTTATTTTATAGCATTGCTTTTAGTTCTTTTATTGCATCTTTTAATTTTGCTGCAGCCATAAAATCTAATGATTTTGCAGCGGTTTCCATTTGTTTTCTTTTTTCACGAATTCTTTTTTCAATTTGATCTTTAGTTAGATATTGTAATTCATCTTCAGTAGCTATATTTGCTTAATTATCATAATAAAAAGAAGAAATGGTATTTTTTGCTAAGGTATTTTCAATACTTTTTTTAATTTGAGCTGGCGTAATGTTATTCGCTAAAGTGGTAATAGATAAAGAGGATGGATATTTTAGATATCCAATTTAAAATTTCAGCTTCAATTATACAATATCCATCCAAAAATTGAGGTAAGCACCAATACATATACAATTAGCACGTAAATCCACTTTCCTTTAAATTTTGGGGTTGGGATTGAAGATAAATTCAATGCAGATAGCAGCATTAAAAGGGCGTAAATAAGTATTGAAAAAGCTTCATGAGTGAAGAAACTTTCAAATAAAAAGATGAAAGCCAAGATAAGTACATTATTATCTAAGGCAAGTCCCTTATATGTTTTACTATCGATTAAACCATAAATATTAAAATAACTCAACCTAATAGCACTGGCAGCAATAATTACAAAAGCTCCAGGTAAAAACCAGAGGTTATAATTTCCATAGCTTAATAGTAGCACAGCAGGAAAAATACCAAAACTTACAATATCTATCATTGAGTCTAGTTGACCTCCAAATATACCTTGTGCTTTTGTTCTATTTTTCATTTTTCTGGCTATAATTCCATCATACCAATCAAATAATACTGCCCATAATATAGTAATAATTGCGGCTTGAAAATTCCCTTTTATGGCAAAATAGATTCCTATTACAGTACTTAACAAGCCTAATAGAGAGCAAATGTTAGGCAAGTCTTTTGCAAAAAAAAGCATGCCTGGCTGTTTTTCATTTTTCATAGTATTCATTTTTTTAATACATCACATCTTTCAAAGCTTCAATAAGTTTTTTGTTTTCTTCATTGGTGCGACTTGCAATCCGAATATATCGAGTTGCATCGGGTTGTGTCTTTTCGGTGCTATCTTTTATATAAATATTATGTTTAATAAATAAATGCTTTGTTATTTCAGGACCGCTTAAAGCGTCATCGGGTAAACGACAAAAAATATAATTTGCATCGGGTTTAAAAACGATCATCCCTTTAATTTCACATAAATTTTCATAGAAAATATCTCTATCAGCTTTAACCTTTTGGCAGCTGTCCTTAAATTCCTGTTTATATTTTGGTAATATTCTAAGGAATTCTTCGGCAAATCCATTGATATTCCAAATATGAATTTCGTTTCTAACCGCATCAGCAAATTTCAGGTTTGCAGTTAACATATATCCAATTCTAAGTCCACATATTCCATAGGCTTTACTCATACTTTTAAGTATGGCCATATTTGGATATTCAGCAATGTTCTGTTCTAGACTAATTTGCTCTTTATTTTCAGCAAAATCAAGAAATGATTCATCAATAATAAGCATACAATTGTGTTCATTTAGTTTTTGTGCCAAACGTATTAAATCGGATTTTGGAACTAGTATTGAAGTAGGATTATTGGGTGTTACTACAACAGCCATATCTGCTTCAACTTTTATAGCCTCTGCGGCAAATTTATCTATATCAAGTTGGAAGGATGGAAATTCAAGTGGAAATTCCACAACATGCCCTTCTGGTGCAGCATTGACATATTCGTTAAATGAGGGAACAGGAACAATTATTTTCTTTGCTAAATGTCCTGAAAGTATTTTAATAATTTCAGCAGCACCATTTCCAACAATAATCCTATCTGCCGGTTGGCCTATTATTTCTCCAATAAGCTTGGCAAGTACATCTTGTGCAACTGGGTAATTTAACACTAAATTATGAATATTATCTTTAAGATGTGCAAACACTTCTTTTGGAGGAAAATATAAATTATATAAGTAGGCATGGTCAGTAAAATTATGCCGATAATAACCTCCATGCTGTTTTGATAAGTATTGGTATTTCTCGGCTTGTGTTTTATAATTATTGTCCATCGTATGTGTACTTATCATTTATTCTAAAACCATTATGCATTTGCCAATGCACGCTTAGGCTGTATATTCAATTCTATTGGGAAAAGTTTTTCTGCTTCGGCTAAATCATTAATAGTATCTATTTCATACCAAGATTTATGGTCGAACGAAACAGCTTCAAGAGATAGGCTATTACCATCAATCATTTCAGAAAAAACGGTTTCATAATAACAGTTAACAATACCTGCTGAAATATACTGATTAAGCCTTTTTACAATAGCTTGCCAAGATGAAAGTGAAAAACTGTAAATATTAACTGTTTTATAACGAGTACCTATATATGTTTCTGTTGTTCCTTCCTGAAAATGGGTAACTTGATTTAATTTATTTACCGTAACCGTAGTTCCATTAAGCCAAGGCTGCATTTTTGCAACTGCCATTTTATCGGGTAAAACCATTTCATTAAGCAGCGATGAGTTTAAAACCAAATCGCTTTCAAACAGAACAAAAGGCTCATTTATAATATTACGGGCTATCCAAAGTGAATATATATTGTTGGTGGTTAAGTAAAGAGGGCTATTTATATACTCAATGGTTAAATTTCCTGATTTACTTCCAAGAAAATCCATAATGCATTCTTTTTCATAGCCTGTAACAATTACAAGCCGAGTAAATCTTTGTTTTTTTAAATTATTGACAAGTCTTTCAAGAATTGATTTTTCGTTAACAAGGGTAAGACATTTTGGGGAATTTTTAGTTAAAGGATATAGACGACTACCTGTTCCTGCTGCAAGAAGTAATGCAGTGGAAATACGATTGTCACCATAATAATTTTCTGAATTTATATTCATACTTTATTTATTTGGTGTCATCAAAAAAAAGTTTAAACACTCGATAAAAAGCACTTAAGCGTACCAATTTTTAGTACTTTGATGCTTGGACTGATTACTAAAAACTCAACTATAGGTATGAAGTTTGTTAATGCCTTTGTAGATTACTTTTAAGGCTCATCAACAAAAATGATAGTAAATGATTGATATCAAAAGATATATAATCCGTTTGCAAAGGTACTCTAATAATTTAAGATTAACTAAAGAAATATAAAAACACCTCTTAATGGAAGCTATTTATAGTAAAAAAATTAAAAAAAATTGTCCAAAATCTAGCGGCAGGCTAAGTTCACCCCATTCTTTTTTTTAACAAATTTAAATGTTTTTAACTGTTTGCTAATCTAAAGGAATTGACGAAATTTTATCACAGTGCACAACGGGTTTATTTATTTATAAAAAATAGTGAAAAAACATATCTATTCAGTCAATTAACATCGCATAAATTTATCAATAAAAATTGTAACTTTCCAACAAAAAATTAAAGTTGAATCAAAAAGAACTCAAAGAATTTCTTGATACTAAGGTATTGCAATACAACAATCCAAAGTTTATTGAAAGTGACCCTATACAAATTCCTCATCGATATTCTTTAAAAGAGGATATTGAAATATCAGGATTTCTTACTGCTACCATTGCTTGGGGAAATAGAAAATCTATTATAAAAAATGCCAATCGTATGATGGAATTAATGGGTAATTCACCTTACGATTTTGTTTTAAATTATAAACCTCATCATTTAGATAGTTTTGGAGATTTTGTTCATAGAACTTTTAATAGCAAAGATTTAACTTATTTTATTAAAGCACTTAATCATATTTACACGCATCATAATGGATTGGAAAGTGTATTTTCCACCCACGCTACTAAAAATTCTACACAAGAATCTATTCATCATTTTAAAAACATATTTTTTGAAATTCCACATTTAGAACGAACTAAAAAGCACATTTCCGGTCCATTAAAAAATTCAGCAGCAAAACGTATCAACATATTAACTCGTATAAATAAGATGGCTAATTAAAATTGATCAAACTATTTTTATCCAATTTAATAACATCTAGATTAGCACCAAACTCCAAATGAGTAGTTCCTTTAAATACTTCTGAATCTGGCTTATTTCTTAAATCATCAATGACCGATTGAAAATATTCTTTTCTGCCTGGAGAACTATTCATATAGTTTTGAAATGCTTTAGGTATATAAAAATCAGGAATTTCATTTTCACTAGAATCAGCTAATTCTTTAAATGATTTGTGATACCCAACTAAAGTGAATTCATTTAGTTGTTGGTTAGACCGCCATATAGATTTTTCATTAAATCCCTTATAGGTAATCAAAAATTGAAATATTCCATTTTTTTCTAACGGTTGGTGCATAACATCAATTCTTTCAATAAGCCTATAAACAGATTTCTGAATAGATTCAAATCCAGCTTTTAAGTCAAAACCATCAATTATATTATTTACTCTATTCAATCTATTATTATCTAATTGCTCCTTTAGTTTTTTATCTATTAACTCCAAGTCATCTTTTAATTTAGATAACTTCATCTTAGAATTTTGATAGTCATCTTTAAGCCTAGTATCGTATTCTAAATCTGGGTCACGCATTAAATTATAATCTCTAGTTACCATTTTTTCTTGTGAATTAATCTTTTTAATTTTTTGACTCTTTTTAAGCTGTAAGACCTCTATTTCATCATTATTTGTCTCAATAGAGTTTAGATATTCTTGCAAATTTTTAGATAAAAATAGATGTTGAATAATAAAAGTTTCAAATCTTGGGATATTAACAGCTCTTGATTTTTTACAAATATAGGTTGGTGCAGCTTTACCCTTGCATTTATATGAGTTATCTCTACTCTTAATTTTCCGAACACCTCTAATCATCGAGCCACATTCTTTGCAAAATACTAGTCCATTTAACAAGTACTTGTATGATGGTTTTTTCCCACGACCTTCCTTTTTATTTTTCTTAAAATTCTCTTGAACTTTATCAAATTCTTCTTCTGTTAAGATTGCTAAGTGTGGTAGTTTAACCCTTTCATCTCCCCATACATAAATTCCTTTATATATTTCTTTTTTTAAAATACCTGATACTGTTGAACCCCACCACTTTTTGGTTGCATTCTTATATTTTTTACCAGTATTTACTTCTTTTCTAACTGGAGTTAAATCTAATTTGTTATACCTTGTAGGAACTCCATCTGAGTTTAATTTTTTTGCAATGCTATAAGCTCCCGTACCATCCAAAGACCATTTGAATATATCTTTTACAACTTCAATCTCTTTTGGGTGATGAATCATTAAGCCACTTTTCTTATCTTTTTTAATACCATAGGCTCTAATTCCGTGTGCTTTACCTTTAAGAGCATTCTTTTTAAAAGCTCTTTTAACAGCATCAGAAGTTAAATCCGAATGCATTTCATTAATAATGGATAATAAACTTGCTAATGCTCTATTTGTAGTATCATCTAAATCGTAAAAGATACCATTTGGATACCACTTACAACCAGAATTAAGAACGGATGCTACAAATAATCTCCAAGTGTCTGGTGACCGTTCAATTCTATTCTGATGTATGGCTTAGGATAGCAATATTTTATATAGCCACCACGCTCAACATTCTTCCATTCGGGAACATCATTCGAGAAATTGCCATTGCATTGGAGCTGGATGAAGCATATATAATTAATTCAGTATGTTTTGAATTAAATGTTGCTTTGATTTTAAATTTGCGCATTATTTTCTAAAATTTTTTATTTTTTATTTGATGTTATTTATTTGAGTTCTTAACTCTAGCACTTCTTTATCTTTTTGAAGTTCTCGCAATTTATTCGGGTCTTTTTCCAACGAAATTGCGTGTCTGGTTAATTCTATCTTGTTTTGAATTTCTAAATTATTCATAGTACGGAATGGTTTTTTACAAAACCACCTAAAACCTTCTGAATATCAGCTTGTTAAACAATTGCACGTTAGCGATAACTTGTCGTAAACTACTGTAAAACAATACTTTTAGGTGGCTATGGCACTTTTAGGGTACACTTTATTGCTTATAAGAGGCGGAATACCCCGAAGCTTGTTTTAAGAACCCTTCAGAGTGTATCAACTCACTTATTATTAAATTAGATAATTGGTTATTTTTATATAACCAATTCAATTCTCTTTTTAATGATTCGTCTGAAGTATCAGCTTCTTCCTGATATTCTGTTATTACATAATTAATTAGTAATTGTTTTGTTAATGGAGTGTACATTAATTCTACCTCATCCATAAATTCTTGATTGTTGTCTTTCATAATTTTAGTTATTTATATATCTGACTGCCATAGACTTCTTGTTTATTTCTTCAACTTGAAGTCTGTAAGCATTTTTATTGAGGTAATAGCTTAGTATTTCATCTACCTCGGTTGTTATTTCATTCTTATCAACATTAGTTATTATATGTACGTGATTTAAACCTTTCTTAGTTTTTTCAATACAATAGTGAAATGAGTATTCATCAAATTTTTCCATTATTTCATCAATTAACTGTTGGTGGTAATCTTTATCATAATTTTCAGCCAAGCTCCAATTAATAAATGTTTGCCAATCATAATTGCTTAAAGTAATTGTTCTTGGATTGTATTTAGTAAAAAATTCATCAACCAACGTATAATGTATTTTCCATACCCTATTTTTTTTAACTAAAAGTGATGGTACATCTTTGTATTTATTCTTTAGTTCGTTTATTCTATATCTAAATGTTCTTTCGCTTATTCCAGTAATATTTATAATATCATTGAAGTTGTAATATTTCTTTTGCTTTCTATTTTTAAAGTAATCCTCTAATTGAAGGTTAAAAGTTTTAACATCTATTTTCTGTTTAGTTATATAATTCTTTTGTTTCATTGTTTTATCTATTATCAGGATTAATGAGTTTTAACTTATCTCAAATCCTTTTATATAAATATGCACCTGCATACTAAAAAGACCATTTTTAATAAATTATTTCATTATAAAAATTATATCATACTAATTATCAATACTATATGTCTAAAAATAAATTCCTAAAACTTCTATTTCATTAAAAATATGATGAATCTGAATTTGCACGTCAATTCTTCAGGAAAACAAATTAAGCTGTAACCAAGATAATTATTCATAGGAAATTACCACCTAAAATAAAGCGCTTTAAACGCTCTAATTATTCAGGTATAATAATCTTAGTAATATTAAATAGACACCCTTAAACCTCTTACTGGGAGTATATATGATGTGTTAAAGGTGTTGTAGAACTCTGTTTTAGATTCACCAAAAACAATCCAAAAAACAAGCGAATAAACAATTATAATTTTTACCTTTATGGCTAAAATTTCTACGAATTATGCATATTGACAACCTCATCTACAATTTCAGTCAAAAAAACTTAATACAATATTTGAGAAGTAAAATACCAACCTTTAAACCAGCCAATGAAGATTTAAGTTATTTATTTGCTGATGAAGTATTTGAAAAGTACGAATCCATTGAAAAAATTGGAGAGGCGAGCATTAATGGTGACGACCTAATTGTAATAGCATCTAAAACTTCAGACCCATTAACAGAAAAATCTGGCAAGAAAAAACAATATGAAATTGCTAAAAAAATTCTAAAAGAGGAAGTTAAAGATGCCTCTCTATTTGTGTTTTATGATGATGATGGAAACTTTAGGTTTAGTTTTGTAAATGCTAATTACCTTGGTACAAAGCGTACTTATACCGATTTTAAGCGTTATACCTATTTTGTAAATAAAGATAAATTAAATAAAACTTTTAAAAGTCAAGTTGGTGATTGCAGTTTTAGTTCTTTAGATGAAATTATAAATGCGTTTAGTGTTGAACCATTAAACAAACAATTTTATCAAGAAATTTCAAAAGCGTTTTATAAATTAATTGGAGGTAAAATTAAAATAGGTAGCAAAAAGTTAGATTTCAAGCCCTTAATTGAATTACCCTCAACTTCTATTACAAGTAGAAAGGTTTTTCAAGAATTTGGAGTTAGGCTTATTGGTAGAACTATTTTTTGCTGGTTTCTAAAAAATAAAAAGTCTCCTAATAAAAAACCATTAATTCCCGAAAATTGGCTGCAATCAAATACCGTTGAGCTATTAAGTAATGGAGGTTATAATTATTACCATGATTATTTGGAAAAATTGTTCTTTTTAATACTCAATAAAAAGCAAGATGAACGTGGAGATTATGATTTACCTGATGGGCACGAAACCATCCCGTTTTTAAACGGTGGTTTATTTGAAGCACATAGTGATGATTTCTTTCCCAAAGATAGTAACGGAATACATAAAGTTTCCTATAATTTAAAAATACCTAACAATTGGTTTTTTGAATTATTTAAGGTGTTAGAACAATTCAACTTTACTATTGATGAAAACAGCATAAACGATGCTGAAGTTAGTATTGACCCTGAAATGTTAGGTACTATTTTTGAAAATTTATTGGCTGAAATTGACCCAGATACTGAAAAAAGTGCCCGTAAAGCTACGGGTAGTTTTTATACGCCAAGGGAAATAGTAGATTATATGGTAGAGCAATCTATTATACAATACCTAAAAACCAAAACTAGTGTTGAAGATGAAGAACCTCTTCAAAAGTTATTTAAAGAAGGTGGTGAAAATGAGTTTAACACAGCGCAAACAGAAGAAATATTAGAAGCTTTAAATACCGTTAAAATATTAGACCCCGCTTGTGGTTCAGGTGCGTTCCCTATGGGAGCATTGCATAAAATTATTACCATATTACACAAATTAGACCCTGATGCCTCTTGGTGGAAAGAAAAGCAAGTGGCTAAAATAGACAATGCTATTTTAAGAAAACAGTTTGAAGAAAAATTAAATAAATCTACCAATGATTATGCTAGAAAATTAGGAATAATTCAACACTCCATATACGGTGTTGACATACAACCAATAGCCACTGAAATAGCAAAATTAAGAAGTTTTTTATCACTAATTATTGATGAAAATATTGATGATAATGCACCTAATAGAGGAATTGAACCACTACCCAACTTAGAATTCAAATTTGTTACAGCCAATACCTTAATTGGATTACCTGATGAAAGTGGACAACAAGGTATGTTTGACAATTTTGAAGAGTTAAACCAGTTAGAGCAATTAAGAGCTGATTACTTACAAAGTTCAGGTATAAAGAAGAATAAAATTAAAAAACGTTTTTTAAAAGTTCAAAAAAAGGCATTTGCCAATCAAAATAACTTATTTGCCGACCCTAATAGTAGAGCCTTTAAAATAATTAGCTGGAACCCATTTAAAGATGAAGCTTCCACTTGGTTTGACCCCGAGTGGATGTACGGCGTTGAAAAATTTGATATTGTTATTGGAAATCCGCCTTATGTGTTTACCAGAGATGTAAATTTTGGCATTGGTTTTAAAGATTATATTAATAAAGAATATTTTTCTGGAATTTCACTACCTAAAAAATCTAAATCAAGACAAGCAGGTAAAATTAATTTATTCGCAGTTTTTTTACTTAGAGGAAAAAAATTGATTAGTAATACTGGAAGTTTAATTTATATAATCCCAAATAATATATTACGAGGCACTATATATGATGTTATAAGATTTGATTTACTTAAAAGAAATAAGATAATTTCAATTGTAGATTTAGGTGAGGGGGTATTTAATAAGGTTACTGCATCAACTATTTTATTGCAGATAGGGAATAAATTAAGTTCTGACTCAAAAACTAATGTTATCACTGATGTAAAATCACTACAAAATAAAGATTTTCAACATAAAGAAATCTCTCAAGAAGTTTTTTTAAACAACACCAGTTTTACATTTAATATAATGTTAAATGATAAGGAATTAGAACTTTCTAATAAATTAAAATATAATAAAGTTGAATTGGGTGAATTTTGCATTGATATTATAGCTGGTATAGCTGCATCAAAAGATTTAATTTTTGAAAATACAGATAACAATACTTATGAATTGTTTGAAGGAAAAGATGTAAAAAGATTTCATTTTGAAAATGTAAAAAATCATATTTTATGGGATATAGACAACATAGCTAGAACGCGGCCAGATTATTTATGGGAAGAACCAAAGAAAATTGTTACACAAAGAATTAGCGGAGGTAAAATGCCATTGGTAGTGGCTCTTGATAAAAATAAACGTAGAACTTTTAATTCAACAAATAATATTGTTCTTAAAAAGGAATATCAGGATTATTATGAATTTATGACTTGTTTGTTAAATTCAAAATTAATTAATTGGTTTTATGCTAATAATTTTTCAAATAATTCTAATTTAACTGTAAATATTTCTAAAACATTTTTAGAGACACTTCCAACCAAGTTAGTTGAAAAAAATGAGTTAAGTGTATTTAATGAATTGCATTCGAATTTAGAAAATACTTATGGTACAGATGAGTTTATTGATATATATGAGAACCTTAATATACTAATATATAAACTTTATGAACTAAACTATAATGAAGTATTATTAATTGACCCCAAATTTAAATTAACCAAAGAGCAATATAAAAATTACCAGATTGAGTAATATAAAATTTTGCATACGTTTTACAAAAATAGTACCTTTACATATTGTGTAACAATAAGACCCAATAATTGGGTCTTTTAGCAACATAAAAGGTAATGGCAGACAGTGTATATATATCAACCAATTTAAATAAAAAACAACTACAGTTTATACAGTTGTTAGAAACCTACGAAATAGCCTATTTTTCAATGCAAAGTATTGAGCGTAAAATCAATCATCAATTTTCCAACCTAAACGAAATTTTAGAAAATTTGGTTAATAAAAATGTTTTAGTACGTTTAGAACGTGGTAAATATGCAAATACACAATATGCTAACCTCTATGTTTTAGGGTCTTTTATTGCTAACGGTGGTGTAGTTGCTTTTTGGTCAGCATTACATTTGCACAAACTTACTTCACGTTTTCCTAATAAGCTATTTATTAAAACTACAGCTCGTAAACGCAATACAAACATATTAGGTACACCTATAAAATTTGTAAGTGTTTTAAAGCGCAAAAATATTGGTATATCTCAAAACGGCTATGGCGATAATGCTTACCCTATTACCAATATAGAAGTTACCCTAATAGATTGTTTTGACCAACCACGTTACGCCGGCGATTTTGAAGACCTTATTAAAGCCTTTGCACAAGCTAAATTAAGCGCTGGTAAATTAATAGCGTACACAAAAGCCTATAACAACAAAGCTGTAACAAAAAGACTGGGTTATTTGGCAAGTTTATTTCACCCGAAAAAGTTAAAAGCATTTATTAAGTATGCACAAACACAAGTAAACAAAAAGTATAACGTGTTAGATGCAGGAGGTTTAGAAAAAGGTGCATTTAACAGTACTTGGAAGTTGCGTTTAAACGTTTCAGAACAAGAGATACTAAATATGGTACAAAGCCATTATTAAACAATGATATTACAAAAAGAAATTCAAAACAAAGCCAAACAATGGCAAGTACCACCCGATACGGTTGATAAAGATTATATATTGGGGCATTTTTTATCCGCATTCTCAAAATATTATAAAGACCAGTTGGTTTTTAAAGGCGGTACTTGTTTGCGAAAATGCTATATAGAAAATTATCGTTTTTCAGAAGATTTAGATTTCTCATCGTTCACTTCAAGTTTCCGTTTTGATAAAAAATTATTAAAAAAAATTATAGAAGAAATTAAGGATAAAACAGGTATTCAATTTTTTCTGGAACCTATAAAAACGTTACAACATAATAACATACAAAAAGGTTTTCAGGTGAACATAAAGTATTGGGGAGCAAATCATTCAAAAAATCAACAACCCTTACCACCCAACCGATGGCATACAAAAATAAAACTAGAAGTTAGTACAGAGGAAATAGTTGTGCTGCCAACACCTACAAAACAAATATTTCATCCATACAGTGATAATTTATGCGGAGCAGATGCAATTAAATGTTACGCTATTAATGAGATAGTATCTGAAAAATTAAGAGCGTTAAAACAACGTTCATACACGGCTCCAAGAGATTTTTATGATTTGTACTATTTAACTAATAATTTTTCAAAACAAGATTGGGAAACAGTAAAACCATTATTTCTCAAAAAAATGAAACATAAAAACTTGAAGTATAAAGCTCCTAGAGATTTAATTACAGAAGAAAAATTAATAACTGTAGAACGAGCTTGGCAAGCAAGTGTGGCACATCAAATTACGAACAATCATCAACCAACATCAAAAGAAATTATTGAAATAGTTGCAAAACGTATTCAAACAAATTTAGTACTATGAATAACAACTTTATCACAAATACTGGAAATAATGCAAGCTTAAAAAAGCGTTTAGAAACGCTTATATCTGCAAGTAAAGAACTCAAATTTTTAGTAGGGTTCTTTTATTTTTCGGGTTGGCAGGAGATTTATAAAAAGTTAGAAGACAACCAAGAGGTGTCATTAAAAATTTTGGTTGGCTTACAAGTAGATAAATACTTATCTAATATTGTAGAGGTTGGTTTAAAAGATGATAGTTTAAGCCAAGAAGAGCATTTTACCCAGTTTATGAAATCTATGGGGTATGCCATTAACAATGCCGAAATGGATAATGAAGCATTTTACAATCAAATAGCATTTTTCATTCAATTATTAGAAGAGGGTAGATTGGTTATTCGCAAAACGCTTAATCCAAACCACGCTAAATTATACTTATTTAAGCTAAATGAATCGCAAATATTAAAACAAGGTTTTATAACAGGTAGTAGTAATTTAACCAAAGCGGGCTTACACAGTCAGGAAGAATTTAATGTAGAGATTAAAGATTATGGTTTTGAAAGCGCAGAACAATATTTTGATGATTTGTGGGATACATCCATACTAATTACAGAAGCTGAAAATGGTACAAAAGTTATTATAGATTTTTTAAAGAACAAAAGTCAGGCTTCGTTAATAACACCTTATGAAGCTTATGCGCTTATTTTAAAAACGTATATAGAACTTCAAGAAACTAAAAAAATTAACAATGCCATAGACCGCTTATTACTGGATAATGGTTTTGAAAAATACAAGTATCAAATAGATGCGGTTAACCAAGCATTAAACGTAATAGAAACTTATAATGGGGTTATTATTGCTGATGTGGTTGGTTTAGGTAAAAGTATAATTGCTTCATTGGTAGCAAACCAATTAGGGAGACGGGGTTTAATTTTATGTCCTCCAGGATTAATTGGAAACAGAAAAGACAATACAGGTTGGTGGGAATATAAAAATAAATTTAATCTTAATTGCGAAATTGCCAGTTCTGGTAATTTAGAAGCAGAGGCAGAAGCTTTTAGAGAAAACAATCATTTAGATTATGAGTTTGTAATTATAGATGAAGCACATAAATTTAGAAATCAAGATACCTCAGCGTATGAAGCTCTATTAGACATTTGTAGGGGTAAACAAGTTATTTTATTAACTGCAACACCATTTAACAATTCACCAGCCGATATTTTTTCATTATTAAAACTATTTATTATCCCGGGGCAATCTGGCATCACTTTAGAACAAGATTTAGAAGGTAGGTTTAATGCTTATAATTATAGGTTTAAAAGGTTATCAAATATTATTAAAAATTACCAATCCTTAAATCCTGATAAAGTATTGAAGGCTGAAAAAGATTATGTAAAATTATTTGGTATTGAACCTCCAATTGATATTCATATTGTAAGAGAAAATGTGAAAGCAATGGCAAATGATATAAAAAATATTATTACACCTATAGTAATTAGGAGAAATAGATTGGACTTAAAAACAGATTTTGAATATAAAAATGAGATTCAAAATTTATCAGAAGTTAATGACCCAGAAGAACAGTTTTTTGAACTTTCAAAAGAGCAATCAGATTTTTATGATAGAATTATAACAAATTATTTTAGTGAAGAAGGAAATTTTACTGGTGCAATATATAAGCCTTTTGAATATGAAAATAAGATTAAGAATGAAGATAAATTAAATGAAGATGACAACAGAGCGTTCCAACAACAACGTAACTTATTTGATTTTATGAGGAGGTTGTTGGTAAAACGTTTTGAAAGTTCTTTCGGAGCATTTGATAAGAGTATTGAGCGTTTTTTAAGAACGCATCAAATGGTGCTTTCATTTATTGAACACTCAGGTAAATATGTTATGGATAGAAAAGTTATTGAACAAATTTATGATGAAGATGATGATGCCGATGATTTTACTTATGAAGCTATAAAAACTGCATTAGAAGAGTTTAAAAAAAATGCAGAATTCAAAAAGAAACCTAAACATACTAAAATTTATGAAGTTGATAAATTTGAATTTAAAGACAAGTTTATAGCAGACATAAAAAACGATATTCAATTATTTGAAAGAGTTGACCAAGAAGTAAAAGCTTTAGAATTGGTTAAAAACGACCCAAAAAGAGAGGCTGTTTTAGAAACCATCAAAGAAGTATTACACCAAAAATCATCACCTCGAAGAAAAGTAATCCTATTTACTGAATATACAGATACAGTTCGCCACCTAAAAGAATATTTTGAAAAGGAGTTGGTTGGTAGAACACTATTTTGTGATGGCAGTATTACCAAAAAGTTTGCATTGGAGCTAAACGCTAATTTTGATGCTAAATTTAAAAAGCAAGTTGATGATTACGATGTATTAATTACTAGTGATAAACTTTCAGAAGGTTACAATTTAAACAGAGCTGGTTTAATTATAAATTATGATATTCCTTGGAATCCAACCAGAGTAATCCAACGAGTTGGAAGGATAAACAGAATGAGTGCTAAAGTTTTTGATAAGTTGTATATCTATAACTTTTTCCCAACAGACCAAGGTTCTGACATTGTTAAAAGCAGGGAGATTGCTCAACAAAAAATGTTTCTAATTCATAGTGCTCTGGGTGAAGATGCTAAAATGTTTGATTCAGACGAGCAACCAACACCAAGTGGATTATTTACTAAAATCAGTCAAAATCCAGAAGAGAATGAAGAATTAAGTGTTAGCACCATTATTAGAAATGATTACAATGAAATATTGAATAATCATCCTGAAATTATTGATAAAATAAATAAGCTCCCTAATAGAACAAAAACCGCAAAATTATTTAAAGAAAATAATGCAGTAGTTCTTAGAAAAAAGGGAATGGCTTTATTTTCAATTGTGCATCAATATGATAAAGAAAAACCTAATAATAAACCATTAGAAAAAACATTTGAAGAATTGTTATATTTTGTAAAATGTACTCCTGAAGATGAAAGACAACCGTTGACCAAAAAGTTTTGGAATTCTTATGAGGAAATGAAAGAGTACAAACCAAAATATGGTACTGGAAAATCAGAAGCTGCATTAGAAACGAAGGCAAACATAGCCCTTAAAACTCTTTTAAAAGAGAAGCGTGACGATTTAGACCAAGAATTAATTTCGTTTATTGATACACTCTTAAAAGATATTAAAAAGTATAAAACCCTATCCAAATTTACATTAAGAAGGTTGGTTCTTGGTGACGGTAAAGGTGAAAAAAAATATGATGATTTAATTGCTAGTATTATTGAAGTTAAAAGAAAATTAGGAACTGACTATCTTGATATTATTTTAACTAGAAGTAGTAAAATTGAAAATGATGTGATAATTGCGGTTAGTAATGTTGTTAAAGATTAAAGTGAATTTATTTTGGAGGAATTAATAAATAGAGTCAACGAAACGATTAATTTATGCTGGGATAGTTTTTGTGCTAAAGTTGGTGGAGGTTTAATCAATGTAAACAAAGAAGCTTCAATGCAATTAAATTTTGCTTACATCTTGAAAAATTCTATTGATTTAGTTATTTATGAGCAAGACGAAGAAGTTAGTATAGAACTTGAAACTGG
Organism: Lutibacter sp.; assembly: GCA_021647265.1. Lineage (GTDB taxonomy): Bacteria > Bacteroidota > Bacteroidia > Flavobacteriales > Flavobacteriaceae > Lutibacter. Next base: position 33,151 of record JAKIVA010000018.1, on the reverse strand, counting down.
AATTCCAATAAATGGTAAATTACGAGAATGTGATATTGTTGTGAAAATTGAAAAAGGCAAAGAAATTCTTTATTTACCAATTGAAATGAAATGTCATAAATATTTGGCTTCTAGTGGAAAACCTAGAGGCGCACAAGATTTATTTAAATTTGGTGTCTATGAAGATTTAGAACTATTAGAATCATATGTCGATAAAACGAGATTGTTAGGAATACAACTTACAATGACTAATAGTAGAAATTTCGTTTTTCCAAAAAGGAAAAATGGTAAAAGTTGGGATTACGACATTTCAGATGGAATAGAAATCAAAAATGGAATAGAGTTAAATACTCCAATTGGTGGAAATCCAATTTCCCTGAAATTGACAAATAGTTATACTTTCAAATGGAATCAGGTTAATGAATTTTATTTTTTGAAATTGCAAGGAAAAAGGTAAAAGGAAATTTACCTATAATGAATATAAAGAAGTTAGATATATATTATGGGAGTTGCAATTAAGGTTTTTATAAAGTATGATGCTATCTTTCCAGAAGATGAGCCCAAAGAGATTCAAGAGTATTTTCAAGGAATAAGTAGGGAAACTCTTCTTAAAGTAGGAGCTTTTTTCTTAGGTTTTAAAAGTAATAATTCACAATACGCTGACCCTTTTTCTTTTTTGAATATGTTTTTCTCAAAAGGGAATACAGATTTGGTTAGTAAGATTGCTAAGAATTTATTAATTCATATTAAGGAAAGTAATATTGAAAAAAATAATTATTCTTTTTTTAATTTTAGTAGTAGTCTGTCATTTTTTGAAAATGTATTTGATAGAGCTGAAGATGTTGAGGATTCCATATCGAAAGAATTAATGGAAGAGAATATATTTAAAGCATATCTACATTTAAACCAATTCTATTCTGAAAAAAGTTTATTAGCAACTACTTCAACTGAAAATTTAAGTACGGAAAGACTCCCAGCATCAATGCTTTTAGCTTTGCAACTTCATAACTTTGATATTGAGAATTATCATTTAGATAAATTATTTTCAACCCAATTAATACGGGCTATATTGTTTTTTGAATTTCTTAAATCAAAGGAAGAGTGTAATGCTTTATTAATAAAGTTTTATGAGTATTTTAATGTTAATGATTATAAAGATTATCTAAAAAGGCTTTTGCCGCTTACCTTATCAATAATTAAAGGAATTAACGAGGCTCAGACAGATATTCTAATTGAAAAGAAAAGTGATTCAGTTTTTATAGATAAATTAACTATTGCTATAGATGATACTATTGAGGATATTGATTTTAAAAAAATTAGAGCTAATCCTTTATATAAATTTGATGAAGGAAAATATAGGATAATAAGCCCATTATTCACTATTGAAATGGTTTTTAACGGATTGTTTTGGAAACTAAAATCAATTAATGATTCACTTCCAAAGAAAGATAAAATTAAAAACTTCTTTGATTTTAAAACCTATAAATTTTCTGAAAAATTTGTTTTACATAGGGTGTTAAGAGAGTACTTTGGAAATAGATATATTCAAATAGACGGTGATGAACTTGACGCTAATTATGATGGAGCTCCAGATTACTATTTAAGAAATGGGAAAAAAATATTTCTTTTTGAATCTAAGGACATAATACTTAATGCTAATACTAAACAATCTTGTGATTTTAATATAATTGAAAAGGAACTAAAGTTGAAGCTTTATAAGAAAGAAGATGGAACTCCAAAGGCTGTTTTACAATTGATTAATAATATTCGTAAAATATTGTTAATGCAATTAGGATTTGATAATAATTATAAATCAAAGAATGTTGTCATTTATCCAATAATAGTTGTTCATAACAGAATGTTCAATACTGGTGGGTTAAATAAGTTATTGAATTTTTGGATGTATGAAGAGTTAGAAATTTTAAAGGATGAAGGGTTAAATATTTCTAACGTAAAACCAGTTGTATTGATAGATATAGATACTTTGCTTTTTCATAAAGACTTATTTGTTTCAAGAAAATTAAGTTTTGAAAGATGTATTATTGAGTACCAAAAAAAATTCCTTAATTATAATGCAAAAAATAAAAATTTCAAAAGTGAAGAACATATGCTTCAATCTGCGAAGAATTCATTTCTTCCTTACTCTTATTTTCTTTATGACAAGATTGACAGAGCTAGATTGCGGAGAACTCCAAGTGAATTAATGGAAAAAGGTTATAATTTATTAGTTTTTTTAAAAAAGTTTCACTTCTAACAATAATGAAACTGATAAAGCTTCACTATATCTATCAGATTTATTTAACCACTCGTCACCAGCTATCACAAAAAGATACCTTGGAATCAGACAAGAGGAATTGGATGATATTTATATGAGTTTGTAGTTCTAGAAACTTTCAAATACACCCAGTCCAAATAGGGCAAAATCATATTTTACGGGGTCATTTCTATCGAATGACCTTAAAGCTAAATCCAATTCGGCTAATGCCTTTGCGTCATTTTGTTTACGTGTAAGCAAACCTAATTTCCGAGCCACGTTTCCAGAGTGTACATCTAAGGGACAAGATAATATACTAGGTGAAATAGATTTCCAAATTCCAAAATCTACTCCAGCACTATCCTTTCTAATTAACCATCTCAACCACATATTTAATCTTTTTGAAGCTGAACCCTTCATTGGGTCAGACATATGTTTTGTGGTTCTTGTTGGATGTGGTAACTCAAAAAATACTTTTTTAAGTTGATGTATAGCTGGTTGAAGAGAATCCTTAGTAGCATTTATTTTAAATATAGACTCCAAACCATTATGGTTTTTATAAATATGATTTAAAGCTTTGATAAAATATTTTAAATCCGAGGCATTAAAGGTACGATGCACAAACCCCTCAAATCTCTCTAAATCAGTTTGATTGTGATTTAAGATAAAATCATACGGACTATTATCCATTAAGTCCATCATTTTAAGGGCGTTTTTAATAATCATTTTTCGATTACCCCAAGCAATTGTGGCTGTTAAAAAGCCAGATATTTCAATATCTTCTTTTAGATTATATTGATGAGGTATTTGGATTGGGTCACTATCAATGAAGTTAGGATTGTTGTATTCCAACACTTTAGTATCAAGAAATTCTTTGAGTTCTAATTTATTCAAGCCTTTATAATTTGTTGGGAAAGTTACAATTTAAATTAATAAAATAATGCAACCCTAATTGAATGAGTTAATATGTTTTCACGTTGGATGGTTAGAAATGATAGTGCTGGAGTAGATTTTGGAATTTGGAAAAGCCTCTCTCCTACTCAACTTTCTTGTCCGTTAGATATACATTCTGGAAATGTTGCCCGAAAATTAGGCTTGTTATCACGCAAACAAAATGATGCTAAAGCGTTGGCTGAATTAGATACTAGCTTGAGAAAAATGGATAAAAATGATCCTGTAAAATATGATTTTGCACTGTTTGGATTGGGTATTTTTGAAGGATTTTAGAGTTGCGTTAGGGATTGAACACTTCGGCAAAGCTCAGCACAGACAATTTGTTTGAGCTCTTTTTGTTTTTTTAACAAAAAAGCGAGTAGTGAAAGCCCGACCCAAAGGGTAACGCCCAAATATTATAAAAAACTTTCCAAAGCAAGCTCATAACTGTTCAAACCAAATCCTGCGATAATACCTTTTGCATTGGGAGCAATATATGAAATATGCCTAAATTCTTCTCTAGCATACACATTGGAAATATGCACTTCAATCACAGGTGTTTCAATACCTTTAATAGCATCTCCAATGGCAATTGAAGTATGTGTATAAGCCCCTGCATTTAAAATTATACCCTCAAAAGTAAAACCAACTTCATGCAATTTATCTATAATCTCTCCTTCAATATTACTTTGGAAATAATACAACTCAACATCAGCATATTTCTTTTTTAGTGATGAAAAAAATTCATCAAAAGTTAAACTTCCATATATTGATCGCTCACGTTTACCAAGTAAATTTAAATTGGGTCCGTTTAGAATAAGTATTTTCATTTTATATGCTATTAAAGTGTAAATATATTACTTATTTTTATCAAATGAAACGAGCAATACAAGTTTTGGAAGATAACAAAATGATTAATAGCGAATCTACCTGCCACAGGCAGGCAACATATGTTACCACTACAAAATAAAATTTAAACATATGAAATGGCTAAAAATATTAGAAGATTATCAGTTTTATTTGAAAATAGAAAAAGGGTTGGCAAAAAATTCTATAGTTAGCTATTCTCGTGATGTTAAAAAGCTTATTTCATATTTAGAAGAAAATGATATTACTATTTCACCTGTTGCAATTACTGATGAAACTATTCAGCAATTTGTATATTCCGTTTCAAAAAATATAAATGCACGTTCACAAGCAAGATTAATTTCAGGGATACGTAACTTTTTTAATTATTTAGTTTTTGAAGACTACAGAAAAGAGAATCCTACAGATTTGATAGAATCTCCCAAAATTGGCAAAAAATTACCAGATACCTTGTCAACTGAAGAAATAGATTTATTAATTGACGCCATTGATTTAAGTGAACCACAAGGTGAAAGAAACAGAACAATTTTAGAAACATTGTATAGTTGCGGACTACGTGTTTCTGAACTAACCAATTTAAAGCTTTCAGATTTATTTTTTGATGAAGGGTTTATTCGTGTAATTGGAAAAGGAAACAAACAGCGGTTTGTGCCTATTAATTTACAAACTCAAAAATATATTAGTTTATATATTGATACTATTAGAATTCACCTTGAAATTCAAAAAGGATTTGAGGATACTGTTTTTTTAAATAGGAGAGGTAAAAGCCTTACACGTGTAATGATATATACTATTATTAAAAACTTAGCAATTAAAGTAGGTATTAGAAAAAAAATTAGTCCACATACTTTTAGACATTCCTTTGCTACTCATTTATTAGAACGAGGGGCAGATTTAAGAGCTATACAACAAATGCTTGGGCACGAAAGTATTACCACTACCGAAATATATATGCATTTAGATAAACGTTTTTTGAAAGAAGTTGTAAACAAATTTCATCCTAGGAAATAAAAAAATGTTATATCGAATTTAACCAACATACTTTTTTTCTAACTTTTATTTATGAGGAAGCTGTCTGAAGAATTACAAAATTTATCGTTCTGAACCTACCACCTCAGGCGGGCTTATTTTAAAATTCAATCATACTAATTAACGTGAATTCGACTTAAAAAATGTAGATACTAAAGAAAATTATATTGATTATAAGCACTTTGTTAGGTTGAGCGCAGCCGAAACCTAGTTAAAAACCTTTCGACTGCGCTCAAGGTGACATTAGCGTTTTAATTTTATATTTAAAATATTGATTATAACCTATTGAAGTGAATTATTATATTGAAATCACGTTAATTATTAATCATTATGAGAACCTGAAGTAAGCCTGCTGCTGACAGCTTCAGGGTAACACAAACTACACTTTTTAGACAACCACGTCAATAAATTAATTATTTTGCAATATTTACAATTCTTGTTTCTCTAATAACGGTTACACGAACCTGGCCTGGATAAGTCATATCATTTTGAATTTTCTGTGAGATGTTGAATGAAAGTTCACCTGCTTTGGCATCGCTCACTTTTTCACTCTCAACAATAACACGCAACTCTCTTCCTGCTTGAATTGCATAGGCTTTTTGTACACCTGTAAACCCAAAGGCAATATCTTCTAAATCTTTTAATCGTTGTATATAAGAATCTAAAACTTGGCGTCGAGCACCTGGTCTTGCGCCTGAAATTGCATCACAAACTTGTACAATTGGTGCAATAAGGGTTGTCATTTCTATTTCATCATGATGGGCACCAATAGCATTACAAATTTCGGCGCTTTCATTGTATTTTTCAGCCCATTTCATTCCTAATAATGCGTGAGGTAATTCACTTTCAGATTCTGGCACCTTACCAATATCGTGTAACAAACCAGCTCTTTTAGCTAATTTAGCATTCAATCCAAGTTCTGCAGCCATTAAACCACAAAGGTTTGCCACTTCACGTGAGTGCTGCAATAAATTTTGCCCATAAGAAGAACGATACTTCATTCTACCTATAGTTTTTATCAATTCTGGGTGTAAACCATGAATACCTAATTCAATAACTGTACGCTTACCAACTTCAATAATTTCTTGTTGTAATTGTTTTTCGGTCTTTTTAACAACTTCTTCAATACGTGCTGGATGAATTCTTCCGTCAGTTACTAATTTATGCAATGCCAAACGGGCAATTTCTCTTCTTACAGGGTCAAAACAAGATAAAATAATTGCTTCAGGAGTATCATCAACAATAATTTCAACACCGGTTTCAGCCTCTAAAGCTCTAATGTTACGTCCTTCTCTACCTATTATTCTACCTTTTACATCATCAGATTCAATATTGAATACTGAGACACAATTTTCAACTGTTTGCTCAACACCAACACGCTGAATTGTATTTAAAATAACTTTACGTGCTTCTTGCTGTGCTGTTAATTTTGCCTCTTCAATAGTATCTTGTATTAGTGCCATTGCATCAGATTTAGCTTCATCTTTTAAAGATTTAACCAATTCTTTTTTAGCATCATCGGCTGAAAGTCCTGAAATAACTTCTAAATTTTCAACTTGTTTACGATGTAACTTATCAACTTCATCAGTTCTGCGCTCTAAGTATTCAATTTTTTTATCGTAATCACTTATTTTTAATACAATTTCTTTATTTAATTTTCTATTCTTATCTAACTCTTGCGAAACCTGAGACTCTTTGTCTCTAATACGTTTTTCAGCATCTGCAATTTTTTTATCACGAGCTATTATTACTTTTTCATGTTCAGATTTTAACTCTATAAATTTTTCTTTGGCCTGTAGAATTTTATCTTTTTTAAGGATATCTGCTTCAATTCTTGCTTCTTTAAGAATTGCTGTGGCCTCTTTTTTTGTATTTCTTAAAATTTTTGTTGCTTTCGTTTTTTCTAAAGCTTTTGCAATAATATAACCTATAGCCAATCCTATTGCAATACCAACTATAACGGGTAATATATAATCTATCATAATTCAAATTTAGGTATAAAAAAACCTACATTAGAAAGGTTTTGAAAACTCCTTTAAACAAGATTAAGGCTAACTAATTGATCAAGGATCCGTTCTAGACGGCTTGCTTTTACAATTAAGACTCACCCTTCATAAAGGTATAATGTTGAGTTTAACAAACAATAACTAATGTAGGCAGTATTATTATTATCTTATTTTAAAGAACTTATTTTTTTAAATGTTTATCTATTAAAACACTTAGTTTATTTAATTTTTCTGTTGCATTAACTAAATCTTCATTTTTATTAATGGCATTTATTTCAATTAATGAAGCAAATTGCAAAGCACACATTGCCAATACATCCTGCTTATCATTAACGGCATAATTCTTTTCAAATTTTGTAACCAAAGTATTTATTTGATTTGCTGCTTTACGCATCCCTTCTTCTTCATTTTCATGTTTAATTCTAATGGGGTATACTCTACCAGCAATAGTTACTTTTATTTTTAAAGATTCAGCCATTTTAAAGATCTTACTCGCTTAATTGACTTATACATAAGTCTACTTCACGAATTAAAGCATTTATTTTGAGTTTTGTTTCTCTTCTATCTTCCTTACTGCCCTCAATAGTTTTAGCAATTTTTAATGTTTGATATTCTTTTTCAATATCATTAAATAACTGCTTTTCTTTGGCTATTTGATTTTCCAAAACTGCTATTTTAGTATATAATAAATCATTTTCTTCTTTCAAAAAACTATAATTTTCTAAAAGCTTTTGAAGTTTATCTTCAACCAAATTAACAACTTCCGTTATATTACTCATATATGCCCAAGTATATAAACTATTAATTACAAAGTTAGTGTTAGTGAGTGAATATTACAACTGTTTTTTTTATTTTATGCAAAACTTGTTCATTTTAACGTTATATAGAGAAAATAAATTAATTTTAGAAGTCGTTTTATTTAGTATTTTAGCATTTAAACAAACCCAGTGAAAAAGTTTACACTTATATTAATTTTACTTTATAATACTATTGCATTTTGTCAAGGAGATGCAACATTAAATAGTGAATACCCTGTAAACTATTTTAACAAACCTTTAAATATCCCATTAATTTTATCTGGTACTTTTGGAGAATTGAGAACCAATCATTTTCATGCGGGCTTAGATCTCAAAACTCAACAAAAAGAAGGTTTAGAGGTTATTGCTGCTGCTGAAGGTTATGTTTCTCGTATTAAAATTTCTCTTTGGGGCTATGGAAAAGCTATTTATATAACACACCCTAATGGATTTACTACAGTTTATGCTCACTTAAAAAAATTCAATAAACGCATTGAGGCGTACATCAAAAAAAGACAATATAAAAACGAAAGTTTTGAAATTCAGATTTTTCCTTCTTCAACTACTTTACCAATTGCTAAAAACGAAATAATTGCTTTTAGTGGAAGTACAGGCGGCTTTGTAGGACCACATTTACACTTTGAAATTAGAGATACAAAAACTGAAAAGCCCATAAATCCTATGCTTTTTGGCATACTAATAAATGATTCAAAAAAACCTAGAATAAATACATTAATGGGCTATTCTTTAGGTGAAAATTCACAAATAAATGGTATCGCAAAGCCTACTCAGCTCATTTTCAGAAAATTGAAAAATGGTGAGTTATTGGCAAATAAAATAAAAGCCTATGGTAAAATTGGTTTTGGTATAAATGCGTATGACCAATTGGATGGTGCTTATAATAAAAACGGGCTTTATAGTTTAGAAATGCTGGTTAATGGAAAAAAAACATTTCAATTCAAGGCCACATCCTTTTCGTTTTACGAAAGCAAATTCATTAATTTATTTATTGATTATGAGCGATTTGCAGATTTAAATCAGCGTATTCAAAAATGTTTTATTGAACCTGAAAACGGCTTAAGTTTGTATACTAAATCCATAAATAATGGTTATTTAACAATTGAAGATGGCTTATCGTACACTGTAGAAATAATTGCAAAGGATTTTAAAGGCAACAAACAAAAAATTACAATTCCAATCTTAGGAAAAAAAGATGCTGTTTTTATTAGAAATGTGAAAAAAGTAACTCCTTTTAAAATAAAACACAAACAATTTAACAAATTTTATAAGAACGGAATAACCGTTGCTTTTCCTAAAAACACTTTCTATCAAGATTTTTATTTAGATTTTAATGTCGATAATTCAATAGTAAAAGTGCACTCCCCTACTGTACCGTTAAATAAAAAATACACACTTACTTTTAATGTTTCTAAATATGCTGATACTGAAAAAAAACAATTATACATTGCATATATAAATAAGAAGGGAAAAACAAACTACGAACCTACTGTAAAAAAAGATTCTACATTTTATACTTCAACAAAAAAACTAGGAAAATTCACTTTACAAAGAGATTCTATTAAACCCAAAGTTAATTTATATAATTTCAAAAATGAACAATGGCTTACCCATTTTAAAACATTGAAGGTTAAAATTTCAGATAAAGAATCTGGCATAAAATCATACCGAGGTGAAATTGATGGAAAATGGATTTTAATGGAATACAATGTAAAAAATGGAGTTTTAACCTATAATTTTAATGATAAAACTTTTACAACGGCAAAACACAATTTAAAAATTGTAGTTAAAGATAATGTTGGGAATACCAATATCATTAAAGCAACTTTCTTTAGAAAAAAATAGATATTACATGCTTAAAACAGTAACCCTTACTTTATTTTTAATATTCTCATTAAGTATTACTGCCCAAAATTCATTTATTAAGGGAATTGTGAAAAACACAAACAAAGAACCTATAGAAGGAGTTACCATTTCTTATTTAAATTATGGAGCAACAACTAATAAGAAAGGATCATATAAATTAGCTGTTCCAGGAGATACTAAAATTAAAATTACATTTAGACATATAGCATACACTATTTTAACAAAAACAGTTACAATTCCTAAAAATAAGACCTATAATTATTCTCCAATATTAAAGCCTAAAGTTGAAAATATAGATGAGATTATTGTAAAAAATAATAAAAAGGATGCACAAGGTTTTATTAAAATAAATCCTGCTGATGTAGTTAAAATACCTGGAGCTAATAGTGGTGTTGAAAATATATTAATGACACTGGCTGGTGTTAATAATAATAATGAATTAAGTACACAATACAATGTACGTGGTGGCAATTTTGATGAAAATTTAGTCTATGTCAACGGTATTGAAGTTTACAGACCTTTTTTAGTGAGGTCAGGACAACAAGAAGGTTTGAGTTTTGTAAACCCTGCAATGGCTCAAAATATTAAATTTTCAGCGGGTGGATTTCAGGCTAAATATGGCGATAAACTTTCCTCTGTTTTAGATATCACATATAGAACACCCAAAAAATTTGCTGCAAGTATTAATGGAAGTTTATTGGGTGGTAGTGCAACTATTGAAGGTAATATGTTTCACAATAAACTAAGTGCAATATTAGGTGTTAGGTACAGAAATAATAGTTTATTTATTAATAGTAAAGATATAAATACCAATTCCAACCCAAATTTTACTGATATACAAACATTTTTATCTTATAAAATAAATTCAAAATTCAAAATTGATTTCTTAGGTAATTTCTCTGTTAATAATTACAACTACACTCCTATTACTAGAAGAACAAAATTTGGAACAATCTCAAATCCTTTAGAACTAATTGTTTTTTATGAAGGACAAGAAAAGGATAAATTTAAAACACTTTTTGGTGCTTTAAAAGGAAGCTATGTAGTAAACAAAAACTTAAACTTAAATTTAACTACTTCAGCATACCAAACAATTGAAGAAGAATATTATGATATTTTAGCCAGTTATAATTTAGGAGAAACTAATAACGATTTTGGTTCTGATAATTTTGGTGATGTTGAATTTTCAGAAGGCATTGGCACCCAACTAAACCATGCACGAAATGATCTTGATGCGCTTATTAGTAATATTGAATTTAAAGCTACCTATAAAAAAGATAAATATCAACTAGATTTTGGTGTTAAATACCAAAAGGAAGATATTAAAGATCGTATAAATGAATGGGAAGTTATAGACTCAGTAGGTTTTAATGTACGTCCTCCATATCATATTTCAAACAATCAACCCTATGAGCCATTTACAGGTGAAATAGTTCCATTTCAAAGTATCAAGGCTAAAAACCATGTAATAATTGATCGTTTAATATGGTTTGCACAGTATAGTAAAAATAGCAGGTGGAATAATCATAAAATATGGTATAACTTAGGTGCTCGTTCTCATAATTGGAATGTTTATGGTGATAACATTAAAACATCAAACCAAATTATTTACAGTATTAGAGGTCAATTTGCCATTAAACCAGATTGGAAAAAAGAAATGCTTTTTAGAGTTTCGGGAGGTATGTACAATCAACCTCCTTTCTATAGAGAACTAAGAAATAGAAATGGTGCTGTAATTCCTAGTGTTAAAACACAGAAATCAATTCATATTGTTTTAGGAAACGATTATAGTTTTAAACTTTGGGAGCGACCGTTTAAATTAACGTCTGAAATTTATTATAAAAATTTAACCAATGTAAATACGTATACTGTAGACAATGTTAGAGTTCGCTATAGTGCAAATAACAATGCTACTGCTTATGCCACTGGGGTTGATTTAAGGTTGAATGGCGAATTTGTACCTGGAACTGAAAGTTGGATTAGTATTGGGTTTTTAAAAACAGAAGAAAATAGCGATAACAGGGGCTATATTTCTCGTCCAACAGATCAACGCTTTAAATTTGCTATGTTATTTCAAGATTATGTTCCTAATATTCCAAACATAAAAATGTATTTAAATTTAGTTTTTAATACTGGAGTTCCGGGTGGCTCTCCATCTTATACAGATCCCTACAACTATCAAAATAGATTGAACGCATACAAAAGAGCTGATATAGGAATTTCTTATGTTTTTACAGATGCAAAAAATCAATACAAAAGTGGTTGGCTACAAAAATTTAGAGAATTATCTGTTGGATTTGAAATTTACAATATGTTCGATATTCAAAATTCAATTACCAATACCTGGGTTAGGGATGTGTATTCAAAACAGTTTTATGGTATTCCAAATTTTATGACTTCTAGAGTGTTTAACTTAAAAATGGATATAAAGTTTTAAGCTACGTCAAAATCTGATTTGCATGTTCCTTCGTTTTAACTTTTGAAATTATATCTTCAATAATGCCATTTTCATCAATTATAAATGTAGTTCTGTGAATTCCATCATATTCTCGTCCCATAAACTTTTTAGGGCCCCAAACACCAAAAACTTGAATAACCTTTTTATCCTCATCTACCAATAAATGATATGGCAATTTATTTTTAGCTATAAAATTTTGCTGACGTTTCGCTGAATCTGCACTTACACCCAAAACTTCATATCCTTTTGTTAAGAAAGTTTGATAATTATCTCTTAAATTACAGGCTTCCATAGTACATCCTGGAGTACTTGCTTTTGGGTAAAAGAATAAAACAAGTTTTTTTCCTTTATAATCAGAAAGTTTTATTGAATTTCCTTGTTCATCAAATGCTTCGAAATTTGGAGCTTTATCACCTACTTTTAATGTTGTCATTCTTTTTTGTTTAAAAGGTTAAAAGTGGAAAGTTAAAAAGTAAATATGATATAATTCATTAAAATATTGAAAAATTAAACGATTAAAAACATACTGCCTACAAACTTTTGTACTTTTAGACCTTCAAACTTTACAATTAAATTTCAAAAATGACAAAACAAGAAAAAGTTCAATATGTAATTAACACCCTTGAGAAATTATATCCAGAAGTACCTATTCCGCTAAAACATAAAGATCCATACTCATTACTAATAGCCGTACTACTATCTGCTCAAAGTACAGATGCTCGCGTAAACACAATAACACCTATCCTATTTTCGAAAGCTGATAATCCGTATGATATGGTAAAGTTATCTATTGAAGAAATTAAAGAAATTATTAGACCTGTAGGTTTGTCACCTATGAAATCTAAAGGGATTTATGGACTTTCAAAAATTATAATTGAAAAACATGAAGGTAAGGTTCCTCAAAGTTTTGAATATTTAGAAGAACTACCTGCGGTAGGCCATAAAACAGCTAGTGTTGTAATGAGTCAAGCTTTCGGCATTCCAGCATTTCCTGTTGATACGCATATTCATCGATTAATGTATCGATGGAATTTGAGTAATGGAAAAAATGTAGTACAAACAGAGAAAGATGCTAAACGATTATTTCCTAAAAAACTATGGAATAAATTACATTTACAAATAATTTATTATGGTCGTGAATATTCTCCTGCCAGAGGTTGGAATTTAGAAAAAGATATGATTACAAAAACAATAGGAAGAAAATCTATTTTAAAATAAAAAACCCATTCTAGGTTGTAAAATGGGTTTAAAGAACATTAATTCAAATGTAATTCAATATAATCGTTTTTGTTGGTTTTAACCACTCTTAATTGCTTCGAGTAGTTGAGCAAATATTGAATTATTTCGTTCCTAGGTTGCTCCACTATGGGAGTCTTTTGAGAGTAAAGTTTCATCATAAATAATTGGTTTACATTATTTGAACGATGAAATTTAATCTTTATTGCATAACATAACTTAATTTACTAAAACAATATGATGTTTTTCTATCAACTTTCTTAAATTTATTAAGGCATAACGCATTCTTCCCAATGCTGTATTTATACTTACATCTGTATTTTCAGCTATCTCTTTAAAGCTCATATCTTTATACATACGCATTAACAAAACTTCTTTTTGATCGTCTGGTAACTCTTCAATTAAATTCTTAACATCCTCTAAAATCTGACTTTTAATAATCTGATTTTCAGCAGATAAAGTTTCATCACTTAATACATCAAAAATATCAAAATCATCAGTATTGTTAAATTTTGGTATTCTTTTATTGCGTCTAAAATAATCAATAATTAAATTATGTGCTATGCGCATAACCCAAGGTAAAAATTTACCTTCTTCATTGTATTTCCCTCTTTTTAAAGTATTTATAACTTTAATAAAAGTATCCTGAAAAATATCTTCTGAGATTTCCCGATCTTGAATTTTTGATAAAATAAAGCTGAAAATTCGTTGCTTATGACGAACAATTAAAATCTCTAAAGACTTTTCATTTCCATTAATGTAACTGCTTACTAACAAGCCATCACTACTCGTAACACTTTCCATATATTAAATACGTTTAGGGGTTAAATTTTTGTTGTATTTATAAATCTTATAAAAAGTAATTGTGTTTTATAGGCTTTGTTTTGGGTATAATATCTCACAAATATGAGATGTTTTTTTTAAAATTACAAATTTTAGTACACTAATTTTCAAATTAATTATGTTACAGCGTCTATGATTTTTAATAATTACCTACAACCCATACTTAAATTTTAAAATTTTGTGATTACATTTGCATTTATCCTATTTTTTAAAGGAAAATGACCAAAAACATAGCAACACTAAATTCAAAAGAATATATACTTATTAAAGGAGCCAAACTTCATAATCTAAAAAATATTGATGTTGCAATTCCAAGAAATAAATTAGTAGTAATTACAGGTCTTTCTGGCTCTGGAAAATCTAGTTTAGCATTTGACACCTTGTTTGCCGAAGGGCAGCGTAGATATGTAGAAAGCTTGTCGTCATATGCCCGACAGTTTTTAGGAAAGCTCCATAAACCAAAAGTTGATTACATTAAAGGAATTGCACCAGCCATTGCTATTGAACAAAAGGTCAATTCAACCAATCCTCGTTCAACGGTTGGTACTTCAACAGAAATATACGATTATTTAAAACTGCTATTTGCTAGAATAGGCAAAACGTATTCTCCTATCTCAGGAAATGAAGTCAAAAAACAGACTGTTTCTGATGTGCTTAATTACATAAAAACACTGGAAATAAATACGAAATTGTTGTTACTATCACCTGTTCATATCCCCCAAGAAAGAAATGTACTTCAAACACTAAAAATATTAGCACAACAAGGGTATTCAAGAATAAAATACAAAGAAAAAATTCTTAGAATTGAAGAGGTAACTACCGAAATTGAACACAATTTTTATTTAGTTATTGATAGAATTATTGTAAAAAACAATGAAGACTTTTTTAACAGATTGGGTGATGCTATACAAACTGCTTTTTTTGAAGGAAAAGGCGCATGCATTATTGAAGATGCCAAAAGTCATAAACAAGTTTCATTTAATAATAATTTTGAATTAGATGGTATTCAATTTTTAGAACCAAATACACATTTATTTAGCTTCAATAATCCGTATGGAGCCTGCCCAACGTGTGAAGGCTACGGTAATATTATTGGAATTGATGAAAGTTTGGTAATTCCTAATACCTCATTATCTATTTACCAAGATGCTATTCTACCTTGGAAATCAGACTCTTTTAAGGAGTACAAAGACAATCTTATATCCAATGCTTACCATTTTGACATTCCTATCCATAAACCGTGGTTTGAACTTACAAATAAGCAAAAACAATTAGTTTGGAATGGAAATAATTCATTTGAAGGGTTACATTCTTTTTTCAAACATTTAGAAAGAAAAAGCTATAAAATTCAGTATAGAGTTATGCTTTCACGCTATCGGGGTAAAACAAAATGTACAACCTGTAATGGGAAAAGACTTAAAAAAGAGACTAATTATATTAAAATTAGCAATAAAAATATAAGTGATTTAGTAGACTTACCACTTAATGAACTAATTGATTTTTTTAAAAAGATACAACTAACCAAAAATGAACAAAAAATTGCAAAACGATTGCTTGTTGAAATTAATAATAGACTACAGTTTTTAAATGATGTAGGTTTAAGTTATCTAACTTTGAACAGAACTTCTAACACCTTATCCGGTGGCGAAAGCCAACGAATTAATTTAGCAACATCGTTAGGAAGTAGTTTAGTTGGTTCTATGTATATTTTAGATGAACCAAGTATTGGTTTACACCCAAAAGACACTGAACGGTTAATTAAAGTATTAAAAAACTTGCGAGATTTAGGAAATACGGTAATTGTAGTTGAACACGATGAAGACATTATGAAAGCTGCTGATATTATTATTGATATTGGTCCAGAAGCAGGTACTTTTGGTGGTGAAATTGTTGCGGAAGGAACATTTCAACAAATATTACAATCAACATCACTAACAGCACAATATTTAAATAATAAATTACAAATTGAAATCCCTAAACAACGAAGAAAATTTAACAAAAATATTGAAATTGTAGGAGCACGTGAAAACAATTTAAAAAATTTCAATGTAATTTTCCCTTTGAATAATTTAACGGTAGTTACCGGCGTATCAGGAAGTGGAAAAAGTACCTTAGTCAGCAAAATTCTATACCCAGCAATACAGAAAAAAATTGGAGGCTATGGAGAAAAAGTAGGGCAATTCACTGAAATCAAAGGTGATTATACTAAAATTGAACATATTGAATTTATAAACCAAAATCCTATTGGACGCTCAAGTAGGTCAAACCCCGTTACTTACATTAAAGCTTACGATGATATTAGAGCGCTATTTGCTTCAGAAAAACTCTCTAAAATAAGAAACTATCAACCAAAACATTTTTCATTCAATGTAGAAGGTGGACGATGTGAAACTTGTAAAGGTGAAGGTGAAGTTACTATTGAAATGCAGTTTATGGCCGATGTGCATTTAGAATGTGAAACTTGTAAAGGAAAACGATTCAAAAAAGAGATTTTAGAAGTTAAATTTCATAATAAATCTATAAATGACATTTTAAATAGTACTATTGATGATGCCATTGCTTTTTTCTTTGAACATAATGAAACCAAAATTATAAAAAAATTACAACCATTACAAGATGTAGGTTTGGGTTATGTTACTCTGGGGCAATCATCTTCTACCTTATCAGGTGGTGAAGCTCAACGTATAAAATTAGCTTCATTTTTGGTAAAAGGAACAAGACAAAGTAAATCACTATTTATTTTTGATGAACCAACTACCGGACTTCATTTTCACGATATTAAAAAACTATTAAATTCCTTCCAAGCCTTAATTAAAAACGGACATTCGATTGTAGTTATTGAACACAACATTGAGTTAATTAAATGTGCCGACTATATTATTGATTTAGGAAAAGAAGGTGGAAAACTAGGTGGTGAACTTATTTTTCAAGGTACGCCTGAAGAGCTTATAAAATGTAAAAATTCCTATACAGCTTCTTATTTAGCTCAAAAACTGCTTTAATGTATTATGACCCTTATTTGTTTTTTGGGCGTTCCCTTCGGGATGGGCTGTTCGTTATATCTTTTTATGTAAACACATAAAAAGGATACCTCTACCATCCCTAACGCTGTTCTCTGATCATTAGAATCAGCATTAGCAACGTGATAATTTCAAACAACATTGCTGAGTTTTAAAAAAGCTGAAGTAATTTGTGGAATTTTAGTTACCCCTCATAAGATTGCTTCACTTCAGCCTGTCTTAAACAACAGCCCAAAGCTTCTCAATGACGTGGAAATCTCATCAAAAGCAGTCTTATTGTTTTCCCTTTGTATTCAAAAATTCTAACTTTCCTTTTGCCAAAACAAAATTTGGAAATAATTTTACAGCACGTTCAAAACTGAGTTTTGCATCATTATTCTTTTCTAAACTTAATTCAATAATACCTTGCAAATATGCAATAGAAGCTTTTAAATTAATATCCTGACTGTAATTTTTATTTACTTGGAAAGTAATTTGTATTGATGCATTGTCTGGTAATTGATCAGCCTTTTTTATAGAGGTATACGCTTCTTCAAACTTATTAATAGCATATTGTAAACCTGCCAACTTATAGGCAAAATAATTATCCTCGGTTTTTGTTAGCAATGTTTTATAAACTTCAATAGACTTACCAAAAGCTCCTAAAGACTCTAATGAAACAGCCTGCATTTTCAATAAATCTATATTGTTTGGTTTGTTTTTTAAAACATCATTAAGTACCAAAAAACAAGATGAATAATTTCTCTCTCTAAAATACAAATATGCTAAACTATCTTTATAAGTACTTTGCGATCCTTCCAAATTAATAATAGCATACATTGAAGTTGCTGCAACCATATTATCACCATAAGCTAATGCTTGCTTTAATTTTTGTTTTTCTACTGTTATTGAATTTGTAGACTGTGCTGTTACAGAGGTTGTAACAATAAAAGTTAAAATATATACTAGATTTTTCATTCGTTTTTATTAAATTATTTTATTGCATAAAACTATTAAAATATATTTAAATTAAACATAATAATTTCTTAAAATAAAAGTATAAAATCACAAGTTACTTTAATCTCTATAAGTTTAATCTAAGGATTCAGGATACAAAAAAAGGTCTGAACAACAGACCTTTAATTTTGGGTGAAAGACCGGTTTCGAACCGGCGACCTCCGGAACCACAATCCGGCGCTCTAACCAGCTGAGCTACAATCACCATTTATTTGAGGATGCAAATGTATAACATTTCTGTTTTTTTACAAACATTTTTTATATTAAATTATCTAAAGATTTTATGGTTACATAACGCTCTGCTGTGAAGCCTTCTGCATAGTTAACCCCTACCAATCTTCCCAAGTCTTGCGCTCTATACAATACACTATCTAAAAAGTTTTTGCTAGAAATAGGAGAACTTGGCTCTTTACTGGCTGGATTGTAAAATTGAGAGTCATAAGCTTTTACAGCATCCATTTTGGTTTCAATGAACTCTGAAACATCTACCACAAAATCGGGTTCTATATTTTTCCACTGTATATAATGGTAAACCTGTTTTGGTCTCCAAACTTCCTGTTTTTGACCTTCAAGAAAGGTTTCTATCTTCATCAAACCTGATAAAAAACAAGCATCAGACACTAATTTACTACCTTTTGGATGATCAATATGCCTATCATCAACAGCATTACACAATACTATAGTTGGTTTATATTTTCTAATAATTTTAATAACTTCAAGCTGATGTTCTTTATCATTTTGAAAAAAACCATCTGCAAAAGCTAAATTTTCCCTTATTGTAACACCTAAAATTTTCGCTGCTTTGGTTGCTTCTTTTTTTCTTATTTCGGAAGAACCTCTTGTCCCTAATTCACCTCTAGTTAAATCTAAAACTCCAACTTTTTTACCCAAAGAAATTTCTTTAGCTACGGTTGCTCCACAACCCAACTCAACATCATCAGGGTGTGCACCTATTGCCAATATATCTAACTTCATATTTTTTACATTTAATAAACAAATATATGATAATTTTTAATGTTAAATTTAAACGTTTAATCACAATATTATAACTTTTATAGATTTACCTCAAAGAAACTAAAATCACGTTTTTATAAATAAATGGTATGAAAAATATAATAAATGGCACGTTTTATTTGGTAGTTTCAAAATAAATATATACATTAGCATAAGATTACAAAGAATATAACCCCTAAGTCCCCTAGTATCATGAAAAAAATAGCCTCACTTATTTTGTTTTTATTAACAATCGTACCTCTTTCGTATTCTCAAATTTCAAGTTTAGAAAAAAATGCTTTAATTGATTTGTATAAATCAACCGATGGTATTAATTGGAATACGACTTGGGATTTAAACAAAGATGTTCAAACTTGGTATGGAGTAACTATTGAAAATAATACTGTTACTGAGGTTAACTTAAGTATGAATAATTTAGACGGTATAATCCCTTCAACGATAGCCCATTTAAAGTCCTTAAAATCTTTAAATTTAGGATTTAATAGATTAAGTGGAACCATCCCTTCTGAAATTACTTCAATTAAATCTTTAGAAACCATTCAATTGTTTATGAATCAATTAGAAGGTGAGCTACCTTCAAACATAGGAGAATTGGTTAATTTGAAAAAGTTAGAATTGTTTAATAATTTAATAACTGGTAATTTACCAATTTCAATTTATAATTTACAAAATCTTGAAGTGCTACAACTAAGTAGCAATAGATTTACAGGTACAATTTCAGAAAGTATCAAAAATATGAGAAATTTAAAAACGTTGAGTTTATTTGATAATTCAATGTATGGCGCCATCCCTTCTCAAATAGGAACTTTAAGTGACCTAAAAGAACTTTCTTTAGCTAATAATTTATTTGAAGGAGAAGTTCCAAATGAATTAAGCAACCTCTCAGAACTTGAAACCCTACTTTTAAATAATAATAGATTTGTTGGCACCATTAATACATCTATTAAAAATTTACCAAAACTTGTAAATATTGGATTCAATAACAATCCTAAAGAAATTGAAATTTTAGCAAAACCTATAACACAAAGTAGTATAAATCCCCAATAATAATTGTCTGAATAATTAAATCATCCCCAAAAAAAGAGACTGTAACCCCTAACAGTCTCTTTTTTTTGTATAATTTATAAAAATATTAACATAGTTGCATATGCAACTAATTAGTTAATTTCTATATCTTCACCCGAAATTTTAATATTGTGAATTTTAGCGATAGTGAATCTGATTTTAATAAAACATTGGCTCCTTGGATTGGAAAAACTTATAAGGTTATAAATATGTACATCTCTGATGTTTTCCACAAAAATAACATTCAGGTAACTAAAGAACAATGGATTGTGTTAAAAATATTACACGAAGATAATAATGAAATTATTCAAAATGATCTTGCTTTTATAACAAACCGAAATAAAGCCTCATTAGCTCGACTTATCAATGTGTTGGAAAAAAATAATTTAGTAACAAGAAAACCTTCTAAAGAAGATTCTCGTAAAAATTTTATTTATATTACTAATAAGGGTGAGCAATTATTCTTAAAAATGAAACCTCTTATGCTTAAAAGTGTTGAAGTTCTTCAAGAAGGAGTAACTCAAAATGAAAAAAAAATATTTATTAAAGTGATGAAAAAAATTCAAAAAAACATTCAGAAACAAACGGTATAGTTACTCCCCTAACCAAATTAAAAAACGATGAGAAAAATAATATCAATAATTTTAGCTGTTGTTCTTATAATAGTTTCAATACTATTTGCCAAATATTTAATAAATAATAAAAAAAAGCCTAAACCTAGAGTTGAAAAAGTTGTAAAAACTGTTTTCACAAAAACTGTAAATAATACATCAATACCTCTAATTATCACTGCTTCGGGTAATTTAACTGCAAAAAACAAAATTGATATTTATGCTGAAGTTCAAGGCGTCTTAGAACAAACAGCAAAAGAATTTAAAGAAGGTACATTATTTCGCAAGGGAGAAATTATTATTAAAATTAATAGTGATGAATTTTATGCAAATTTAAAAGCTCAAAAAAGTAATTTATTCAATAGTCTTACAGCAATTATGCCTGATATTAGATTAGATTATCCTTCTGAATATGATAAATGGCAGAAATACCTTAAAAATTTTGATTTAAATAAAAATTTACAAAAACTACCTAAAACAACTTCAGAAAAAGAAAAATTTTTCATTTCTGGTCGTGGTATTACAACGGCATATTACAATGTGAAAAACTTAGAAATAAAATTCAATAAATACACGTTAAAAGCACCCTTTGATGGTATACTAACTGAATCATTAGTAAATCCGGGTACCTTAATAAGAGTTGGACAAAAATTAGGGGAATTTATTGACCCTTCTATTTATGAAATGGCAGTTGCAATAAAATCTGAATTTAAAAACTTATTACAAATTGGTAAACAAGTTGAGTTAAACGATTTAGAAAAAACAAAAAAATGGGTTGGAAAAGTAGTTAGAATTAACGGTAAAGTAGATTCCGATACACAAACAATTAAAGCATTTATAGAAGTTCGTGGAAAAGACCTCAAAGAAGGTCAATATTTAGAAGCTTCCCTGCTTGCCAAATCTGAAAATGATGCATTTGAAGTTGCTAGAAATCTATTAATTGAAAACTCAAAATTATTCATTGTAAAAGACTCTATTTTAAATTTAGTGACTGTTAATCCGATTTTTGAGAATAGAAATACCGTTGTAATAAAAGGTTTAGAAAATGGAACTCAATTACTCTCAAAACCTGTTCCTGGGGCACATTCTGGAATGTTAGTGAAAATTGCAATTGAAAATAAAAAATAATAATGAAGAAAATTATATCTTACTTTATAAAATTTCCTGTTGCTGTAAATATTTTTATTCTCGCTTTTATAGGCTTTGGTTTAGCTGGTGCCTTATCTATGAAATCTTCATATTTTCCTCTAACGGATACTCAAAGAATTTCAATAAATTTAACGTACCCAGGAGCTTCTCCTGAAGAAATAGAAGAAGGAATTGTATTGAAAATTGAAGATAATTTAAAAGGAATTGTTGGTATTGACCGTGTTACATCTGTTTCAAGAGAAAATTCTGCAACCATCAATATTGAAACCTTAAAAGGTAAAAATATTGATGTTGTTTTATCAGATGTTAAAAATGCGGTGGATAGAGTTCCTTCATTCCCTTCTGGCATGGAACCTCCAATTATTGCGAAAATTGAAACTATGAGGCCCACTATTAGCTTTACTATTAGTGGTGATAATATAGCATTAGCTACTTTAAAACAGTATGCGAGAACAATTGAAAATGATATTAGAAGTATTGATGGTATTTCGCAAATAAATCTTTCAGGATTTCCTGACCAAGAAATTGAAATTGCTGTACGTGAAAACGATTTACTAGCTTATAACTTATCATTTTCAGAGGTCGCTGAAGCAGTTAGTAAAACTAACTTACTCATTTCTGGAGGAAATATAAAAACAGCTAGTGAAGATTATTTAATTAGAGCTAGAAATAAAAATTATTACGGTAACGAACTATTAAATCTGGTTGTTAGAGCCACTCCTGACGGAAATATTATACGATTGAAAGATATTGCTGATGTCTCAGATATCTGGTCTGAAGATCCAGATAGATTATTTTTTAATGGCAAAAAATCAATTGAAATAACTATAAATAATACTATTAGTGAAGATTTAATTTCTTCAGCTGATAACGTTAAGAAATACATAGAAAAATTCAATCAACAACAAGATAATATTCAAATTAATATTTCTAGTGACAATTCTATTACCTTAAAACAACGTTCTGATTTATTATTGAAAAATGCTGCAATGGGTGTATTGTTAGTATTGTTTTTCTTAGCGTTATTTTTAAATATTCGATTGGCTTTTTGGGTTGCTGCTGGTATTCCAATTGCCTTTTTTGGGATGTTTATTTTTGCATCTCAATTAGGAGTTACAATTAATGTGCTTTCTTTATTTGGGATGATTATCGTTATTGGTATTCTTGTTGATGATGGTATTGTGATAGGAGAAAATATTTATCATCATTATGAAAAAGGAAAAACTCCTATAAGAGCAGCTATTGATGGTACTTTAGAAGTAATTCCTCCTATTGTATCTGCCATTTTAACAACAATTATAGCTTTTTCTACCTTCTTCTTTTTGGATGGCAGAATGGGTGATTTTTTTAGTGAGGTTTCAACAATCGTAATATTAACTTTAGTCGTATCATTAATTGAAGCATTGATTATTTTACCCGCACACATTGCACATTCAAAGGCTTTAGAGCGAAAAGAGAAAAAAAGAAATAAAATAAATGCCTTCTTTTTCAATGTAAATCAAGTAGCTGAAAAAGGATTATTTTACTTTAGAGATACTATTTACACTCCCTTTTTAAGATTTTTTTTAAAACACAAAGCATTCGGATTTTCAATTCCCATAACCTTACTTATTCTTAGTATAGGTGCTTTAGGAGGAGGAATTGTAAAAACTTCATTTTTCCCCTCTGTTGCTAGTGACAAAGTATCTATAACCTTAAAAATGCCACAGGGAACCAATGAAATAGTGACAGATTCTATTATTTCTAAAATAGAAAAAGCTGCATGGGAAGTAAATAATGAATTTTCTAAAAAGCAAACGAACAATCAACAGGTAATACAAAATATTATCAGGCGTATTGGACCTGGTTCTGCCAATGGAAGTTTAACCGTTAATCTACTACCTGGAGAGGCACGTGATTTTTCATCTCCTGAAATAACAAATGCCATTCGTAATAAGGTTGGTAAAGTGTATGGTATAGAAAGTTTAACTTTTGGCTCTGGAGGGAATTTTGGAGGCAGCCCTGTTGCTGTAGCACTATTAGGTAATAATATAAAAGAATTAAAAGCTGCAAAAAATGAGCTCAAAGAAATATTGAGTAAAAACCCTCTATTAAAAGATATTTCTGATAATGACCCAGCAGGGATTAAAGAAATTCAAATTAAATTAAAAGACAAAGCATACTTGCTTGGCTTAAACTTACAAACGGTTATGAACCAAGTAAGATCTGGTTTTTTCGGATTACAAACTCAGCGGTTTCAACGCGGGCAAGATGAAATTAAAGTCTGGGTACGTTATAAAAAAGAAGATAGGTCTTCAATAAAAAACTTAGATGATATGTGGATTACCACTCCTTCTAATAAACGAGTTCCTTTTTCTGAAATAGCTACATATACAATTAAAAGAGGTGATGTAGTTATAAATCATTTAAGTAGTAAGCGTGAAATACAAATTACAGCTGATATGAAATCTCCAGATGGAAGTGCTACAGATATTTTAGACGATATTAAGAGTAATATTATGCCTGAAATTTCTTCTAAATACCCAACAGTAAGTGCTGTTTATGAAGGTCAGAATAGGGAAATGAAAAAAACAACACGCTCTGTTAAGAAAGTAGGTCTTATAATACTTGCATTAATTTATATTGTTATAGCCTTTACTTTTAGGTCTTATGATCAACCTATTTTGTTAATTTTACTAATTCCTTTCAGTTTAATAGGTATTATTTGGGGGCATTGGATTCATGGATTTTCAATCAATATTTTATCATGGTTGGGTATCATTGCTTTAATTGGTATTATGGTAAATGATGGGTTGGTGCTGATTGAAAAATTTAATAGCTATTTAAAGGAAGGAATAAAATATGATGAAGCCTTAATATTAGCGGCTACTTCAAGGTTTAGAGCTATTTTTTTAACTTCTTTAACTACCGTAGCTGGATTGGCTCCATTACTTTTGGAAAAAAGTAGACAAGCTCAATTTTTAAAACCCATGGCAATTTCTATTTCATACGGTATTGCAATTGCAACAGTATTAACCCTAGTAATGCTTCCTTTGTTATTAGCTGTATCAAATAATATAAAAGTATTTATTAAATGGCTTAAAACAGGTGAAAAAGTTACCAAAGAAGAAGTAGAAAGAGCCATTGTAGAACAAAAAAGTAATAACGATGAATTGTATTAAAAAAATAATATTTTTAATTATTTTTATAAATTTTTCTGTGAGTTTTGCACAAGAAAAACTAACAAAAGAGAAAGCTGTTAGCTTAGCTTTAGAAAATAATTATGGGATTAAAATTGCCGATAATAATCTTAAAATTGCCGAAAACAATAAAAGCATTTTAAACTCAGGATACTTACCCACATTAACTGGTAATGCCGGTGCCACCTATAACAAAGACAATACGGAGGCTGTATTTGCAAATCAAGAAGTAACAATTTTAGAAGGTGCAAAAAGTAACAGATTCAATGCTTCTTTAAGTTTAAACTATACGTTATTCGATGGACTGGGCAGACTTTATAACTACAAACAATTAAAAGAACAATACAATTTAACCGAATTACAAGCCAGAGAAACAATTGAAAAAACATTATTGCAATTATTTACTGTATACCACAATGTTGCTTTATTAACTGAAAACGTATCTCTTTTAACCCAAAGTCTGAAAATTTCTAAAGATCGCTTAACAAGGGCAAACTATCAATTTGACTTTGGACAAAATACAAAATTATTTGTTTTAAATGCTGAAGTTGATGTTAATAATGACAGTATTGCGCTACTAAATACCAAACAATTATTACTCAATGCTAAACGAGATTTGTACGTTGTTTTAGGAAAAAAAGAAAATCCTAATTTTTATGTAGATACTCAAGTAAATTTTATAATAACATTAAATAAACAACAACTATTCGAACAAGTAAAAACTAATAATGTAAACTTACTTCAAATCCAAAGAGGTATTGAAATAAGTAACTTTCAACTTAAAGCAAATAAATCTGGATATTTACCCACCATTGGTTTAACAACTACATATGGTTGGTCTAAGAGCAATAATAATTCTGCTTCTTTCCTTCTTGAATCAACAAATACAGGTATCTCAACCGGCTTCAATTTTAAATGGGATATATTCAATGGAGGACGTACAAGAACGCAGGTCCAAAATGCTAAAATTAATTACGACATACAACAATTATCTAAACAACAAAAGGAACTAGAAATAACTCGTGACTTTAACAATGCTTGGGAAGATTACAGTACTAAATTATTTGTATTTCAAACACAAGAAAAAAATGTACAAACAAATACTAATAATTTTGAACGAACTGAAGAAAGTTATAAATTAGGGCAAGTTACTTCCATTGAATTTAGGCAAGCACAAATTAACCTCATAAATGCACAGTTAAATTTAAATAAAGCCAAATACGAAGCCAAAAATGCAGAATTAAAATTACTGCAATTAACAGGCGAAATCCTAAATGTTAAATATTAAAAACACCGTTTGGTATAATTAAAAAGGAAGTAGTAAAATGTCTTTTTTTTAAAGAATTTATCTAAAAAATCAATGATATAAATCATAAGA
The DNA here is from genome assembly GCA_021647265.1 of Lutibacter sp. Taxonomy (GTDB): domain Bacteria; phylum Bacteroidota; class Bacteroidia; order Flavobacteriales; family Flavobacteriaceae; genus Lutibacter. The sequence continues at coordinate 6,453 of JAKIVA010000018.1, read as the reverse complement.
AATTATAACAATTCTGCATAGATTTGTACTCATTTTTAAATAAATATTAATATAAATTAACGTAAAATTAGAATGGAGATGCAACAAGAAATCAAAAAAAGAGTGTATAAATTTGGGAATAAAACCACAGATGGAAATAGCACAATGAAAAATTTATTAGGTGGTAAGGGAGCTAACTTAGCCGAAATGAGCGCAATCGGAATTCCTGTTCCTCCTGGTTTTACTATTACTACTGAAGTTTGTACAGAATATAACCTCCTTGGAAAAGATAAAATTATTTCATTATTGAAAAATGAAGTTGAAGCTGCTGTTGCACAAGTTGAAGATATTATGGGTGCCAAGTTTGGAAGTAACGAAAACCCATGTTTACTATCGGTTCGATCAGGAGCAAGAGTTTCAATGCCTGGGATGATGGATACCGTCTTAAATCTTGGAATGAATGATAATTCGGTTCAAGGTTTAATTGCAAAAACAGGAAATGAAAGATTTGCTTGGGATTCGTACAGACGTTTTGTTCAAATGTTTGGTGGTGTTGTATTAGGAGTTGGAGCAAAATCAAAAGAAGATCATGATCCGTTTGAGGAAATTATAACTAAAGCAAAAAAAGATAAAGGTGTTGAATTAGATACAGATTTAGATGTAGCTGATTTAAAACAAATGGTAGCCGATTTTAAAGCAGCCTGTACTGCACAAACTGGCGAACCTTTCCCTGAAGACCCTTGGGATCAACTTTGGGGTAGTATTACTGCCGTATTTGATAGTTGGATGAATCCAAGAGCTATTTATTATAGAAATATGCACGGATACCCTGAAGAATGGGGAACTGCTGTAAATGTTCAGGCTATGGTGTACGGTAATATGGGTGATAACTCAGGTACCGGAGTTGCTTTTACTAGAGATGCTGCAACCGGTGAAAATATTTTTAATGGTGAGTACCTAATCAATGCACAAGGTGAAGATGTTGTTGCAGGTGTTAGAACTCCTCAACAAATAACCTTAGAAGGCTCTAAAAGATGGGCTGTACTAGCTGGTGTATCTGAAGAAGAAAGAAAAAACAACTATCCTTCTTTAGAAGAGTTAATGCCTGCTATTTACAAAGAATTGAATGAAACTCAAGACAAACTTGAGAAGCATTATAACGATATGCAAGATTTAGAATTTACCATTCAAGAGGGTAAACTTTGGATGTTACAAACTCGTAATGGAAAACGTACTGCTGCCGCAATGGTTAGAATTGCAATGGAACTACTTGAAGATGGTAGGATTGATGAAAAGAAAGCCTTATTAATGCAAGAACCAGCTAAATTAGATGAACTTTTACACCCCGTTTTTGATGGTGAAGCTATTAAAGCTGCTAAGGTTTTAGCCAAAGGTTTACCTGCATCTCCTGGTGCTGCAACCGGACAAATTGTGTTTTTTGCTGATGAAGCCGACAAGTATCCTGTTTCCATATTAGTACGTGTAGAAACTTCCCCTGAAGATTTAGAAGGAATGAATATTGCAAAAGGTATTTTAACAGCTCGAGGAGGTATGACTTCTCATGCCGCTGTTGTTGCCAGAGGTATGGGTAAATGCTGTGTTTCAGGTGCTGGTGCTATTCAAATAAATTACAAAACCAGAGTAATGACTATTGAAGGAAATAAATACCAAGAAGGTGATTGGATTTCATTAAATGGCTCAACAGGTGAAGTGTATGAGGGGAAAATTGGAACTAAAGATGCCGAATTAAGTGGTTACTTTGGTAGTGTTATGACACTTGCTGACAAATACAGAAAACTTGGCGTTAGAACAAATGCTGAAACTGAAAGAGAATGTAAAGTTGCCGTTGAATTTGGTGCTGAAGGTATTGGTCTTTGTCGTACTGAACATATGTTTTTTGAAGGAGAACGTTTAGTTCGTATGCGTGAAATGATTTTAGCAGAAGACGAAGCTGGAAGAAGAGAGGCGTTAGATAAATTATTACCTATTCAGCGTAAAGATTTTAAAGATGTATTTGCGGCAATGGCAGGACTTCCTGTAACTGTTCGCTTACTAGATCCTCCATTGCATGAGTTTGTTCCTCATGAAGAAGAAAACCAAAAAGAAATGGCTGCTGAAATGGGAATTTCTGTTGAGGCTATTAAACAAAAAGTTGAAGATTTACATGAATTTAATCCAATGCTAGGTCATAGAGGTTGTAGATTAGGAATTACGTATCCTGAAATTACTGAAATGCAAGCAAGAGCTATTATTGAAGCTGCATTGGAATTAAAAGCTGAAGGAATTAAAACTTTCCCTGAAATTATGATTCCACTTATTGGTACTGTTAAAGAATTTAAATTGCAAGAAGAAATTGTAAGAGCTGTTGCTGCAGAAGTTTTTGCAGAAAAAGGAGATAAAATTGACTATTTAGTTGGTACGATGATTGAAATTCCTCGTGCTTGTTTAACCGCTGATAAAATAGCCGAAGTAGCTGAATTTTTCTCATTTGGAACCAATGATCTTACTCAAATGGGCTTTGGATATTCACGTGATGATGCTGGTAAATTTTTACCAATTTATATTGAAAAAGGTATTTTAAAAGCTGATCCTTTTCAAGTACTAGATCAAGAAGGTATTGGTCAATTAGTTGAAATGGGAACTACAAAAGGACGTTCAACAAATGCTAAACTTAAAGTTGGTATTTGTGGTGAACATGGTGGTGAACCAAGTTCCGTTGAATTCTGCCACAGAGTTGGAATGGATTATGTTAGTTGTTCTCCATTTAGAGTTCCAATTGCTCGTTTAGCTGCTGCGCAAGCTGCCATAAAAGAACAAGCTTAATAATTTACTTTAAGCTTTAGTTGGTTATTTAAAAATTCCATCTTTTTTTAAAAGATGGAATTTTTTTTATACGTCAATTAAATTATCTTCGTAGTATGATTAAAGTTGTAATTCTTGGAGGTGGTAATATTGCATATCATTTAACAACAAATTTATTAAAAAATAAAACTACAAATGTTGTTCAGGTGTACAATAGAAGTATTGAAAAAATACAATATTTGGACAATAAAACGTCTATTACAGATAAATTAACCGAATTAAAGAATGCTGACATTTATATAATTGCTATTTCTGATGATGCTATTTCATCTGTTTCATCAAAATTAAATTTCAAAAATAAATTAGTGATCCACACTTCTGGAAGTGTTGCTTTGGATGAATTAAAATCTACTTCAAATAAAGGTGTTTTTTATTTAGTACAATCCTTTTCTAAAAAGCAAAAAATAGATCTTTCTCAAGTACCAATATGTATAGAAGCTTCAACTGAAAAAGATTTAGAATTATTGGCAGTTTTAGCTAAATCTATTTCAAAAACATATTATACAATAAACTCAAAACAGCGTAAGAGTTTACACGTAGCAGCTGTATTTGTTAATAATTTTGTGAATCATTTATATTATATCGGGAATGAAATATGCGAAGAAAATAAAATTCCTTTTAAAATCCTACAACCACTAATACAAGAAACTGCAAATAAAATAGCAACATTAAGTCCGTTTGAAGCACAAACTGGTCCAGCCAAACGAAACGATACCAAAACAATAAAAAAACACTTGGCAATGTTACCTCAAAAGCAACAAGAAATTTATACATTGCTCACAAAATCTATCATTAAAACTCATGGAAAAAAGCTATAAAGAAATAATGCCTCAAATTACCACTTTCATTTTTGATATTGATGGTGTGCTAACAAATGGAATCGTTACCATTTTCCCAAATGGAGAAATGGTTAGAAATATGAATATTAAAGATGGCTACGCTATGAAAGCAGCTATTACAGCTGGCTATAATATTTGTATAATCTCTGGAGGCACAAATGAAGCTGTTCGAAAACGGTTTGAAGTTTTAGGAATTACAAATGTTTATTTAGGAGCAAACAACAAACTAATTCCTTTTAATGAATACATTAATAATAACAATATAAATTCTGAACACATATTATATATGGGGGATGATATCCCTGACTATCCTGTTATGAAAGAGGTTGGTTTACCTTGCTGCCCCAAAGATGCCGCTTCTGAAATTCAAGATATTTCCTCCTATATTTCTCATAAAAAAGGAGGTGCTGGCTGTGTTCGTGATGTTATTGAGCAGGTTTTAAAAGTTCAAGGAAAATGGAATGGACAATTTGATGCTAAATACGATTGATATCTTATGAAAAGAATAACTATATTTACGGTGCTACTGGAGTAAAATTGCAAAAACAAGTGAACGACACAGGGAATATAATTAAAACTAAATACGCAGGTAATTACATCTATGAAAACAATAATCTTAAGTTTTTTAGACATCCCGAAGGCTATGCACAACCAAACGGAACAGGAGGATTTGATTATGTATATTCTTACCTTGACTACCTCGGAAATGTTCGCTTAAATTATAGTGATACGAACAATGATGGTACTATAACTACAGATGAAATTATTGAAGAAAATCACTACTATCCTTTTGGACTTGAACATAAAGGATACAATAATGTAGTGAATGGTACTGAACATCAGTATAAATACAATGGAAAAGAACATCAAGAAGAATTAGGACTTAATTGGTTGGATTATGGGGCAAGGAATTACGATGCTTCTCTTGGTAGATATTTTTCAATGGATAGATTATCAGAAGCTTATTATGATTTAAATCCATATCAATATACAGCCAATAATCCTATTAAATTTATTGATGTTAATGGAGATTATATTTATGTGGGAGTAAATGGGTATAGATATAATAATGGTGAATTACAAGAAAAGAAAGATGACAAATGGGTTACATATAATCCTGAAGAAGGAAGTTATGAAGCCAAAATTTTAGCTAATTTAAATAAGATTACTGAAGGAGACCCTAATTCATTTGGTAGTCAATTTTTAGGCTTATTTGAAAATGATGATATTAATGTAAAAGTTAAACAGAATACTTCAAAAGGAAAATACAAAGGCAGGAATGTGACAGACCCACAAGATAATACTGTATATACTTTTTTCAACCAGAAGGGAAGTATTAGAACCACAGGAGGAAATGAAAAACTCACAGAAAATTTTCATATTACTTTAGGACACGAATTAGCTCACGGTTTAGGCAATAGTCTAATAGAAAATTCTAAATTAAGCGAAACTTGGATAAAGGCAGATCCAGATATTGGATTAAAGAAGCCTATTACTAAATCGGAAGTGTTTGCGTCTATGTATGAGAATTTATTGCGAGGTTCACAAGGCTTGGAATTAAGAACACATTATATTGGTGGCACATCTGATGATAGGTCTCGTTTAATTAAAAAGTCTAAAACAAAAAATCCTTTTGCAAAGGTTTATAATCCAACAGAGGCTACTTTGAAAATCTGGAATGAACTGGTTAAAAATAAAAAGAAATGAGAACGAAAATATCATTAATCAGCTTGCTTTTTATTTTACTATGTTTAGGTTGTGCAACTCCAAAATTTTATCAAGAAATTTTATCAACTTATCCAAAGGGTAAAAAAGATGATTTTATTTTAAAGTCCTCGATTAGTCCTCATAAGATAGTTTTTAAGTCTTTAAAAGATGAATTGAAAAATAGTAGTCATATCATTTATCATTTTTCACCAAACGCTGAATGGTATAGTAAAGAATTTTCAGGAGTCATTTATGACGTTGATAATAATAGATACTACTATTTTGAGAATAGTAATAAGCATCCAAGAAAAATAACTGTGAGTGAAGAATATCCATATCCAGAAGATAATTACTATAAATTCGTTATTGATAATTTTAGAAATGGAAAAATTGATTATCTAAAGAAACTCGGAGAAATATCAGGTCATTCTGGTTATAGAACAAATGAAGTTATTTATGATATAAACTTGAAGAAAAATAGTTATAACAGATACACTTTTGAAGATTTTTTATTTATGAATGGAAAGCCAACAAAAGACATAAATTAAAAAGAACAAATATAAAAATAGGAAACCACCTTTAACGAGGTGGTTTTTTTATGCTCTAAAGTGAAGCCATATTTTTATCAAAGAAATCTTTGAACTTGGTTTTGGTAAGGAATGAATCAATAATTTTAAGGATTGTAGATTTATCTTCTTCATGATATTTGGGATAAAATGATGAGTTATAGCGGATATCTTGGAGGTTTATTATTTATTATAGGAATAGCTACACTTATAAGAGGTTGGTAACACCCCGCTCCCGCACGAATCCTTCGTGTGGTATTAAAAACTTAAAAACCACTATTTAGAGATAAGGAGTGGTTTTATCCCATCCTTAACCCTTCCCAAAGGGAAGGACTTTTGGTAACTTTAACCTTTAAGTGTGACTTTTTTTAATAAAATTAATAGCGTATAAATTTATATATTAGTAGCATCAATGGGATGCAAGAAACTAAATACCGATTTTTTTAATTTTTTGGAGGTAATACACCCAAAAAAAAGGGTATCCGATGAAAAAAAACGCA
>JAKIVA010000079.1 GCA_021647265.1 Lutibacter sp. | reverse complement strand
TTTGCTACATTATTTTTAAAATCTTCATCGGTACAATTTGAAGTTTCTTTATCTTTTACATTGAATTTATACAAGCCATAGGTTCGTGCATTTATCAAGGTTTGAATCTCTTCAATTCTTGATTCTTCACCTTCTTCAATATTTTCAATAAGCGTTAATTCATCATTAAAATGGTTGATGGCAATGATAAATTTAAAAAAACTGAATTGGAAATCTGGAATTTCTGAAGGTGCTTTTTTAGCATTCAGCTTAATTGTCTCAAAATACTGAATTGCGTTGTAGGATATATAACCATAAAAGCCGTTGTATGATTTTATTACCTCATCGCAATCTAAAGTAATTGTTTTCTTATACGATTCAAAAATCTCATAGAAATTAGAATTAATACTTTTTGTGTCAAGCTCTTGGTTTCCGTAGTGATAAGAAAATGTATTCTTATCGGCTTTTAACGTAATTATTGGCTCAACACAAATAAACGTAAAACTTTCTTCTTTACTGTGATAATCAGAACTTTCCAGCAGTAAGCTATTGGCATATTTATCTCTAATTTTAGAATACATGCCAACTGGAGTAATGGTATCTGCCAATTGTTTTTTTGAAATTGTTTTAAATTTAATTTTTTTCATTTTTGTTGAAATAAAAAAGGACTTATCGCGAGATAAGTCCTTTTGTTATATAGTTTAATATAAATATAATAGTCTGGCTCGCTTATTGTTTAAGAGAGTTCCACCACCAATTCATATTTAAATTATTTGTCTTCATTATTGCTACAAATGTAAGATAGATTTTTAAATGACCAAAAATAAATTGATATTTTTTAACTTACACCAAACTTAAAATCTGAATTACAATTATTAATAATACCATTGCTATGGGATAAACCGTTGCATAAGCTACCGCAGGCGCATCGGTATCAACCATATTATCAACGGCAGCTAATCCTGGTGTACTCGTCATACTTCCCGTTAGTGTTCCTAGTAATGTAAGTATATTTATTTTTAAAAGATACTTTGCTATAATCGTGGTAACTAGCATAGGAATTAACGTAATTAATGCACCATACAAAAATAATTCACCTCCGTAATTTTGAAAAGTAGATTCCAGACTAGAACCTGCACTTGTACCAACAGCAGCTAAAAAGAATAGCAGTCCAAACTGTCGTAGAATTTGATTTGCTGCACCCGTCATTGTCCACATAATTGGGCCTGTTTTCCCTGTTCTCCCCAGAATAAGTGCGACCAACAAAATACCTCCAGTTAAGCCTAAACTAAACGAAAAATTACCAAAATTCACACTTAGTTTCCCTGCCAAAATCCCTAAAATAATTCCAAATGATATTGGTAAAAAATCGGTATTTGACAATTGTTTATCATCATCTCCAAAAATCCGTATAACTTGTTGCATATTTTCTTTTGATGAAACAACCATTATTTTATCACCAAATTGTAATTTAGAAGAAGGACTAGGAGAAATATTAATACCTGAACGTCTAATTCTTGTAACTGTTGCATGGTATTTATCTAATAAATGTAACTGCCCTAACGTTTTTTTAACAACATCTTTGTTAGTAACTAAAATTAATTTTACATCAAAATTAGAACTTAATGGAATTGATTTTTTAGTTTCAGGACCTATTAAAAGTTTTACCCGTTCTAAAGCTTCTTCGGTACCAACTGCTTTTATTAAGTCTCCTTTTCTAAAAATAGTTTCAGGCGCTGGAACAAAAGCGATTTTATCTTGCAACACTCTAGATATCACAGCTTTGGTCATAAATCGGATATTTAGTTCTTCAAAGCTTTTACCAATTACATTTTCATTTTCTACAACAAAATGTTTTCTTAAAATTTCAGGATATTCGGTTGCTATTTCACTTTTGTATATATTTTCTTCTTCTTTTATTTTAACTCCTAAAATTTTTGGTAATAAACTCACAAATAAAATAACTCCGATAACTCCAAACGGATATCCAATACCATAACCTATTGATGCTAATGGCGAGCCTGTTGTATCAATTGCTACAGCTAAACCAGGTGTACTTGTAAGCGCCCCACTTAACAAACCAATACTTAAGTTTTTATCAACACCTCCAACATAATAAATTAAAAAAGTTATAAAGCCTGCACTTAGTACAAGAATACTAGCCAAAAAAGCCAAATCTCTACCATTTTTTTTAAAAGATTCGAAAAAGCTTGGTCCTGCTTGAATTCCAATAGTAAAAATAAAAAGCACCAAACCTAAATATTGAAAGTCTTTTGGAACAACAATTCCATAATGACCAAAAAACAAGGCCACAAATATAACTGCTGATACATCTAAAGAAATTCCTTTTATTTTAATTCTGCCAATAATAAAACCTATTAAAATAATTAAAAACAACACGAAGTAACTGCTACTTAACAAATTCATTTCTCTAAATTTTTAACAAAATTACGCAGTTATTTAATGTGGTGTATTTATTATTGATACAAATAACGAAAACGTTTCCCCTTGACATAAAAAAGCTCAAACGAAAGTTTGAGCTTTAAAATTGTGATTTCTATTATTTATACCAATGAACCTAAATAACGTTCTGCATCTAAGGCTGCCATACAACCTGTACCTGCAGCTGTAACTGCTTGGCGATATTCTTTATCTTGCACATCTCCAGCTGCAAACACACCCGGTAAGTTGGTTTTTGTAGATTTCCCCTTAGTAATTAAATAACCTGTTTCATCCATTTCTAGTACATCTTTAAATATACCTGTATTTGGTTTGTGTCCAATGGCAATAAACACACCTGTTACATCTATTACTTCTTTTTCTTTGGTTATATTATTAATAGCTCTAACACCTGTAACCACATTGTCACCTAAAACTTCGTCAATCTCCGTATTAAACTTCACTTCAATATTTGGTGTATTCTCAACTCTTTTTTGCATTGCTTTAGAAGCACGCATATAATCTTTACGAACTAAAACCGTAACTTTTTTACAAATATTTGACAAATAAGTTGCTTCTTCCGCTGCTGTATCTCCTGCACCAACCACAACAACATCTTGACCTTTATAAAAGAAGCCATCACAAGTTGCGCAGGCTGAAACACCTCCACCAATTAAACGTTGCTCACTTTCCAAACCTAAATATTTAGCCGTAGCTCCTGTTGAAATAATGACCGTTTCTGCTTCAATTTCAATGGATTCGTCAACTGTTACTTTATGAATTCCTCCAACTTCAGTACTAAAATTTACTTTTGTTATCATTCCAAATCTCACTTCAGTACCAAAACGTTCAGCCTGCTTTTTTAAATCTTCCATCATAGCAGTACCGTCAGTTCCATCAGGGTAACCTGGAAAATTGTCAACTTCAGTAGTTGTTGTTAATTGGCCTCCCATTTGCATTCCTGTGTACATTACAGGTTTTAAATCGGCTCTAGAAGCATAGATTGCTGCTGTATAACCTGCAGGTCCCGAACCAATTATTAAACATTTTATTCTTTCTATAGTATCAGACATAATTCTTCTTTTTATTTTATTGATGAACAAATTTAGAGCAATTTATTCTAATTTAACACCTTTGATTATAATTTTTCACAATGATAATATAAGTATTTTTAATATCTTACTTTTCTAATAAATGTCTCTTCATTGCCCTTCCAATAAAGCGTACTTTTTCTTTAAAACTAAATCTTGCCAAATTAACTTTTACGACTCCTTTAGTCATAAATGTTTTTTTAGAATAGTCAATAGCTACATCAACAATTACAGGAATATTTTTTGCTGCTTCTCGAAATGCTTTTTGCATAACCTCTTCAATTTTCGAGTCATTTTCCATATTTAAATAGGTAGCCCCGCAAGCATCTGCAATCCCTTTAATATTAACATTCCCTATAACTGATGCTACTTTTCGCTTCAAAGGTATTTTTTGAAATTGAGATATTTGACCTAATTCACCATCGTGAAAAACAAAATAAACCACCCCTTTTTTATAAGTTGTTGCAGTTAAAGTTTCCATACCTGTCATTAAAAACCCTCCATCTCCAACAATTCCAACAACTTTATTTGCTGGATTCATGAATTTCACTCCAATAGCAGCCGGCACACAAAACCCCATACAATTAAAATCGGTAGGAGACACAAAATGCTTAGATTTATTTACTGGTAATAGTTCTGCTGCCAAATAAGTGTGTTTTCCATCATCAACTACAAAATAGGTATCATCATCTGTATATTTTGTCAACGCTTCAAAAAAGAAACCTGGAGAAACCTTATCTTCTAATTGCTTTTCTTTCCATTCATTAAAATATTTTTCCTTCTCCTTCTTAATTACTTCTTTTAAGTCTGATTTGCTACTTGACTTTGTAATTTCTATATTTTTCAATTCTTCAACTAGTAATTTAAGTACATCTTCGGCATCTCCTTCAATACTTATTTTAGTTGGGTAATTTTTATCAAAAACTTCAGAATTTATATCTACATGAATTAAATTTTCAGGAACCTTTACTCCAAAACTTCCAGTACCTATTTCTGAAAATCGAACACCAACAGCTAACATTGCATCGCAATTTTTAAATGCTTTTTGAGAAGCTGGTACCGAATTTGACCCAAATCCGAAACCTGTATGATACGCATTTGAAGCGGGAAACGAAGCTTTTCCTTGTAATGTTGTTGCTACCGGCGCACCTAATAATTTAGCAATTTTTTCAGTATTTTTAACTGCATTGGCAGCTCCCCATCCAATATACATCCCTGGATTTGAAGCTTCAGAAAGTAGCTTTGCTGCCTGCTTTACTTTTTGTTTTTCTATTGTAGGGTTTTGATAATTTTTCACATATTTAGAAAGTTCTTTAACTTCACCTTTAAACATTTGAATTTCCATAGGAATTTCAATAAAAACAGGTCCGGGCTCTCCTGATGTTGCAATTTCGTATGCTTTGTAAATAGTAGAAATTATATCGTTGTGCGTTTCTATTTTAAAATAAGCCTTGGTAATTTCTTTTACTAAATTTGCTTGGTTTAACTGATGTAATTGGTAATGTCTCCCACTATCCTGACGCGTACCTCCTGAAAAAATTAGCATAGGAATACCATCTAAAAAAGCTTCTCCAATACCACTCATAGCATTTGTTGTTCCAGCGGCAGGAACAATCATTAAAGTTCCAATACTATTTGAAGTACAAGAAACTCCTAAAGCCATAAAAGAAGCTCCTCCTTCATGTGTTACCAACACAGGTTCAATTTGTTCTGAATTGTTTAACTCATCATACAATTCTATGTTGTGAACTCCCGGTACACCAAAAGTATACTTTACTCCTATTTGTTCTAAAGCATAAACTGCTAAATTTGCTCCTGTTTTTTTCATGTTCGTTATTTATCTGTTATGTGTTTTGCTGCTTTTTGTGCTGTAAAAATGCACGTTGCTAAAAATGTTCCCTCTAAGGCTCTTTTACCATGAGATCCTCCACCTCCAAATCCAGCAGCTTCACCTACTGCATATAAATTTGAAAAAGTTTGGTTTTTCTTATCTGTGCTTGATTTTAACACTTGTGAATTTAAGTTTGTTTGAATTCCTCCTAAACTCTTTCTCGATAAAATAAACTCTCTAATAGCAATTAGAGGATACGCATTTTTCTGATTCAATTTTTGTGGTTTTAGGGTACGATTTCTGTCTCCTTTATATTCACGAGTATGCATAATTCTTCTAATTTGCTCATCATTCCAAATATTTTTACCTCTTTCAAAATTGGCATCATAACTCTCTATAGATTCTCTTAAAATATTAACATCAATATCATTTTCATCTGTTAATTCATTCATTTTTTTTGCTAACTCATCTATACTATTTGCCGTAATGTAATTTGGAGAATCCTTCTCTAAACTTTTAATTAGGTGCTTGTTTCCTTTAATTACCGAATATAAAAATGAAATTATTTTTTTATTTTTAATGCCCTCATTAAATTCTGATCCTGAAACACCTAATTCTTTATATGCTATTTTCTCATTTAAAATTTGCCATGAATATTGCTTTTCTTGTTCGCATATTTTTGTAACCAAATAACGCGTATCAAATGATGTTACCAACGGCATTGGCCCCATACGTTCTCCTTTATAGTTTAACCATAAAGCAGACTTTGGCGGTACCAAACTCAATCCATGATTTTCTCTTTTGGGGTACGGATGTGGTATTCCTGCCGCATAATTCCACATTAAATTTAAGTTGGTAACATTCCCTCCAATTTCACTAACTTTATCGTGTATCAAACCATCAGAATATTGATGAGAGCCATTTAAAATAATAGTTGGAGGTGTTTTCCATTCTTTATGCCAATGACTTCTCACTTTTTTCATATTTCCATTAATTCCACCGGTAGCAATAACAAAATTTTCTGCTTCACAAATAAAAGGTTCTTCATTTTTCTCATCAATACCTTTAATTGAAATAATAGTTTCATTTTCTATTTCAAAATCTGCTGCTTTGTGCTGAAAATAAACTTGTAATTTTTTGTTGTTTGGATGCTCTTTTATATGATTTAACAAAGCTTCTATTAAACCATGTCCTGTACCCCAAACCATATGAAAACGAGGGACTGAATTACCTGGCTGAAGCAATCCTCTTTCAACCCAATGAACAACAGGAAAAAATTTAACTTTTTTAGAACTAACCCACTCGTAAATTTTATGAGTAGATTCTAAAAATTCATTGGCCCATTTTTTACCCCAAACTTCATTTTTGTCAAATTCAGCAAAAGAAAACCAATCTTTCTTTGCTTGTTCAACAGTATCTTTAATTTTTGATAAACGTTGCTGACGTGAATTGATAAAAAACATACCTCCAAATGACTCCTTAGCTAAACCTCCGAAATTCTTTTCAAAATCTCGTTCAATTATAATAACTGTTTTATTGGCGTTTAATAATTCAATTGCTGTGGTAATTCCTGCAATACCTCCTCCAATTATAACGGTATTAGCTTTGTATATTTTTGATTTCATAATTTAATTCACGCTGTATATTTAAATATTCTTCTCCAAATGTAAATTTAATATTAAATATAGAAATTAGTACCTTTGTTTATAATTATTGATAACGTTATTATTCTCCTAATTTTACAATTATTATTGTTATTTACAAAATGAACAAAACAAAAACCATAACTTCCATAGAAGAACTTGATAAAATTTTAAAATCTGAAACTGCTGTTTTGCTATATTTCAATACTATTTCTTGTAACGTTGGAGAATCTTTAGAACCAAAAGTTAAAAATTTAATTGATATCAATTTCCCTAAGATTAATTTTTATACTATTGATTTAAACTTTTCTCCGGAAATAGCAGCAAAACATAATGCTTTTGTTGAACCAACCATATTAATTTTCTTTGAAGGGAAAGAAACCATACGTAAAAGTAGAAACATTAGCATTTATGAATTGCATGAAACTATTGATAGATTGTACAAATTAATTTTCGAATAATTACTTGTAAAATATATTTTTAGTTTTATATTTGCACACCGAAATTATTCGGGGTGTAGTGCCGCATCGAGTGCGGCATAAACAACGCTCGAATAATTGGTGTTTAAAGTGATTTTTATTTTTAACAATTATAAAATTCCCTTTTAAACTCGGGGTGTAGCGTAGCCCGGTCATCGCGCCTCGTTTGGGACGAGGAGGTCGCAGGTTCGAATCCTGCCACCCCGACAAAAAGTTCTATTATTCCCCATTTTGTAATGATAGAAAGTTAATAATTAAAAGCCGATGTAGCTCAGCTGGCTAGAGCAGCTGATTTGTAATCAGCAGGTCGTGGGTTCGAGTCCCTCTATCGGCTCTAAAGTCCTCTTCATTTGAAGGGGACTTTTTATTTTAAAAGATCTTTTTATAATTTATAAAAAATTGTAAAATTAAATTCATATTTCTCCTTCAAACTAAAATAATTCAAAATACTCACAAAAATCAATAAAAATTGTTTTCTGCAATTATATATTCTTTAAATTTGTAAAAAACGTTAATAAATAATTTTTATGCTAATTATTGGAATTGCCGGAGGAACAGGAAGTGGAAAAACTACTGTTGTAAATCAAATTTTAAATGAATTACCTAATGATGAAGTTTGTGTTATTTCTCAAGACTCATACTATAACGCCACAACAAATTTATCATACGAAGAACGTACTAA
>JAKIVA010000017.1 GCA_021647265.1 Lutibacter sp. | reverse complement strand
CCACGTGAATTTAAAGGTATTCCTTGTGTAATCTACTTTACTCCTCCTGTGGCGGTGGTTCCTCCTGTGGTTGAACCTCCAGTTGATTTTACGCCTCCTGAGTTTGAGCCACCTCCTGTAGCACCTCCATTATTGCATTCATCATCATAACTTTCATCTTCTCCATTATGATTCCCATGCTCGTCATCTTCATCACAATCTGAATCACAACTGTGGTGATTTCCTTCATCTTCATCATACTCTCCATCTTCATTGTGATTCCCATGCTCGTCATCTTCATCACAATCTGAATCACAACTATGGTGATCATCATCATCATCATCATCATCATCATATTCACCATCTTCATTGTGATTTCCATGTTCGTCATCCTCTTCACAATCTGAATTACAACTGTGATGATCTCCTTCTTCTTCATCATATTCGCCATCTTCATTGTGGTTTGAATCACAACTATTGTGATTATCGTTCACTTCTGTCGAATTTTCCAATTCACAGGTATCTTTACAAAATTCAAAATACATACCTTGATTAGCTTCTTCAAACTCTTCTCCTTCAGCCCAAGCAATTTCACTTTCTAAAATATTTCCCTTATCATCTAACCTTAACACTTCTACATATGCTGCAACATAAAAACACTGTTCTAATGCTTCAGCTTCTATTTTGTATTCTACTTCAAAATTAGAGTTCGCATTTTCTTCAAAATTCATCTCTTCTTCAAAAACTCCATATACTGAATTTCCATTTATAGTTTCATAAATACCTTCTTTCTCTCCTGCATACAAATGAGTTAATTTAATAACCCAATTTTCATTTGAGGTATATGTCATATAAACGTATTGTACTCCTTCTTCAGTTGATATTTCTACATTAACGCTACCTACTGTAATATTCTGATTTGTAATTAAGGGTGAAGAATAACAAGCCGATTCAGAATCTTTAGAGGTTAAATCTGACATTATTTTTTCTACAACACTAAATTGGTAAGAATTTGTTTGAAAAACTTCAAACTCATCATTGGTTTGACAACTGTACAACATACTTAATGCTAATACAGCTAAAAAAGTAATTTTTTTTAACATATTAATAGTCTTTGAGGGGTTAATAACGGAAGTAAGTTACAAAAAAAATATAACTCTTTAAAATATTAAAAGTTACTGAAGACTATTCTTGTTTTATTTTTAAGTGAAAAATTAGTATTTATATACAATGGCATTAATATTCATTCCTGCACCAACTGAAGCTAGCATTACAATATCTCCTTTGTTTATTTCCTGATTTTCTATTTGACCTCGCTTAACTAAATCTAATAGTGTAGGAACTGTAGCAACCGAACTATTTCCTAAGTTATGAATACTCATAGGCATAATATTTTTAGGTAATTGTGTTTTATATAGTCGATAGAAACGTTTAATAATTGCTTCATCCATTTTCTCATTAGCTTGATGAATAAATATTTTTTTAACATCTAATATGTCAACTCCACTTTTATCCAACGCTTTTTTCATTGCTAATGGAACGTTATTTAAGGCGTATTCATAAATTTTACGACCATACATTTTTATATAACGTTCATCAGTACTGTCACTTTTATCAAATGACTTTCCAAAGAACAAATAATAACATTCATCTAAAGTATCTGTTTGTGCGGCATAACTAAGAATACCAGAAGATTCATTTTCATTTGTACTAGCTTCAATAACAGTGGCTCCTGCACCATCAGAATAGATCATAGAATCTCTGTCATAGTCGTCTAAAACTCTTGACAATGTTTCCGTTCCAATAACTAAACATTTTTTTGCCATTCCAGATTTTATGTATGCTTCTGCCTGTATAACTCCTTGAATCCACCCAGGGCAACCAAATAATATATCGTAAGCAACACAATTAGGGTTTTTAATTCCCAGTTTATGTTTAACTCTTGATGCTAAACTTGGTAAAATATCACTTTGGATTGCTGTACTTTTTACATCTCCAAAATTATGTGCTAATATGATGTAATCTAGCTCTTCGGGATTTATACCCGCATCTTCAATGGCTTTTTGAGCTGCAAAATAACCTAAATCTGAAGAAGTTAATTCAGGCTTAGCGTATCTTCTTTCTTCAATACCTGTTATGGCTTTAAATTTCTCTATAACCACATCATTTTGATATTCCAAAGGAGATCCGTCTTCATTTAAAAATTGATTATCTAAAAAATCCGAGTTCTTTTTTACAATTGTTGGAATGTAACTTCCTACTCCTGTAATTACTGATTGTATTTTCATTATAAAAAATTAATATCCAAATTTAAAATCAATTACTTATTTAGTGATGAAATTTTCATTTTCATTACGGTGGCTATTGATAGTGCTCGCGACTTTGCGGCATGAGCATTTTCACCTTTAAACAACTCATCAACTGTATTGTTAAACATTGACAACCAGGATTTAAAGTGTTCAGAGTTGAATGGTTTTGTTTGCTGTAATTTTAGGTGTGGTTTCATAGCATTTCTACGATATTCACCGGAATAAAAAATAATATTATCCCAAAAATCAACCAATGTTTGTAGGTGTTCTTCTAAGAGTATAGGGTTTGAAAAATCTTCAAAGAAATGATACATTGAATCATCATTCATTAACTTTACGTAAAACTCTTTAACCAATAAGTAAATATCGTCTCTATTTTCAATATCTTTTTTCATTAATAACCTATAAAAAAGATTTATCAAAAGCTATTGGAAGTAAATCCAATAATGAATTCGTTTTAATAATTTGCCCTACTTCACCCATAAAATAAACTTCTATCTTCTCTTTCTGCTTAATCTCATATTCAGACAGTGTTTGCCTACAAGCTCCACAAGGAGCCACAGGTTCTTTGGTTATATGTGTTGATGCACCTGCTGAAATAGCTAATTTTAGGACTTTATGATTTGGGAATTCTGACGAAGCTTTCCAAATGGCTACGCGTTCTGCACACATTCCAGATGGATAAGCAGCATTTTCTTGATTATTCCCTGTAACAATTGTGCCATCTTCTAGAAGCAATGCTGCTCCAACTTTAAATTTTGAATATGGAGCATAGGCATTTTGTTTTGCCTCAATAGCTTTATCCATTAAATTTTTATCTAACACTGGGAGCTCTTCAATTGTTTCAAAAACAGTAATTTGAGTTTTAATTTCAATTCTTCTCATTAAAATTTATAAGCTATTTATTAGTTAATTTCAAATAATTCTCCAAAATCAAACGATAATGAAAATCGAAGTGTATTTTCTAAAGGATTATTTATATCTGATGCGTTGAATAAATATGATATATCAATTTTTGAACTTTTAAAATTAAATCCTGAACCTAATGTAAAATATTTACGAGCACCTTTCAAGTCACTTTCATTAAAATAACCTGCTCTAATTGCAAATGAATTATCATACATATACTCAGCACCTAAAGCCCACGTAAATTCTTTAAGTTCTTCGCTAAAACCTCCTGGTGCATCTCCAAAAGATTTAAAAATACCGCTAAAAAAGCTAACATCATCTTGTTCATACGGTGGTGTGCCATCTCCGGCTATTGAAACACTTGGTGTTGGTACAAGTAACTTATTAAACTCTAAATTTACACTTACTTTATTGTAACTATCTAAAATAAAGTCAAAACCACCTCCTATTTTTAAATTTGTTGGTATAAAATTTTCTTGTCCATCATCTGAATAGGAAACTTTTGGCCCAATATTAGAGATATTAAATCCTCCTCTCCAAATTCCATTGAAATTTCCATAATTACGTTCATCAGATTGAAAATATCCAGAAATATCTACTGCAAAAGTATTCACTGGGTTTATTGGTGAATTTGCAGATTCAATTCCTAAATCGGACCGGATGTAACGCATTGTAACTCCCATTGCAAATGTTTCATTCAGTTTTAAGGAGTATGAAGCATCTATTGAAAATTCATTTAATTTTTCAGTACCTTCAGGAAGCCCATTAATATCTGTTAAATCTATTTGACCTAAATTAAAATATTTTAAACTTGTTGCCCAAGCACTTCTATCATCTATTCTATTGGCAAATGAAAATCCGCCTAAAAAAACGTCATTAGTTAGTTCTCGTAACCAAGGTGTGTATGTTACTCCTATGGTGTATTGAGATGACATAAATGCAAATTTTGAAGCATTCCAATGTTGCGAATTGGCATCAGGTGATGTTGCTACTCCAATATCTCCCATACCTCCTGCTCTTGCATCAGGAGCTATTAATAAAAATGGGGCTGCTGTTGTTATTGTATTTTGTTCTTGTGCATTCATCTTAGAAAATGCTGTAAAAACGATGAGTATTAATACGATTATTTTTTTCATTAATTGGGTAAATTTAACTTAACAAATATCTTAATTTATTATTGAAGTATTACTAATTTTTCTATTTTTTCTGCTTTAGCATTCGAATTATTAGATTTTACTTTTAATTTATATATATAAACTCCTTTTCCTATCCTTGAACCAAAATCATCCAAACCATTCCAACTAATTGATCTTGACAAATTACCCTCAGATTGTACTGATTCATTTATAGTTTTCACCAATTTACCTGATACAGTGAAAATTTGAATTTGAACATCTAATAACTCATTTGGTTTGTTGTGATTAAACCAAAACTCAGTATAGTTTATAAATGGATTTGGGTAATTTAAAACATTACTTAGTATTAAATCACTGTCATCAACTACAAAAAACGTAAACGTAGTTTCTGATAAATTATTGTAGGTGTCCCAAACTTTTAAGGTTAAGGTATGCAGGCCTGGTAAAAGATTTCTAAATTGATAATTTACCTTCCCTTTTCTATAATCATTGAGTTCTGTTTGATAAAAATCGTTTAAAATAATTGGATTTGATTGGTCTTCATCTAAAATTGCTACAATGTCATGGTCAACAGCTGTAATTGATGTATTGATACCACTTTCATCTTCAAGCACGGCAATAAACAAAGGAGATTCATTGGTATTTCCTCCATTGACAAAATTTTGGTCGTTCATGTATAATTGTACTTTTGGACCATCATTATCTTCAGGAGCATTTATATTTATACCTCCTATAGTTATATCAAAACTATAACCAGCCTTATCTATTGACTCATTTGAGGCGTAAAAACTAAGTTTCCCCTTTCCATACGCTACTTTAATATCTCGTGGAGCAACAAAATCAAAACTAAATTTGCCATTTTCAACTTTTGATCTTCCTTTAAATATTTTACTTTCAATGGCTTCAAACTGCATTGTAATATTTCTATTATCATTATCTAACGTACTCTTAATAATAGGTTTATCATATACTGTTACGTCTAGTTCTCCATTAAAATTATTTAAAATTGTACCGTTAGAAGTTGTTACATTTCCTTCAAATTTAACGTACGAAAGTGCTTTAATTGTATCTATACTTTGAGTAATATCTCTATTATTCATTTTTGTTATTTCAATTGTTGGTTTTGGAATGCTTAATTTCATTGCTGGGTCTCCAAGCGCATACACAAAATAACGTTGCGTTGTAGTAAATTTATTTTTCACATACATTAATGCTTCTGCAATTGTATAATCTTCATTCTTAAAATTTAGCAATGGTTTTATAAGCTCCTCATTAAAAATTTGCCCAACACTTATAAAAACCGCTCTTGTAGTTGAGATTAAGAATGCTGCTCCCCCATTCTCATTCCAAAGAACAAATTCCCCTGCCGTTTTCCTAAGCGGATTATCAAACCTAGAAAACTCACAAGTAACAGTAACAAATAGATTAAGTTTATACTCATTCTTCCAATTTTGGATGTCTGAAACTTCTAAAATTCGTTCACCCGCCCAGCCATCTTCTCCTCCATGCCCAAAATAATCAATCAGTAATGTTCCTTTTTCTACTTGATTTGTTATTTCAGTATTTACTGTTGGATACCTATTTCCTCCAGATGAAGTTTGCTGTTTGTAAGCATCTATGTATATTTTTTTTAAATTAAAAACAGGTTTGCTTACCGAAATTGTATCAGCTATTCCCTCCATCTCGTTTTGTAATACTTCTTCTCCATATGCATCAATATCATCAGCTACCAAAGTTATTTCAGTACGCCAATCTCCAAAAGATTTTGGATTGTAATAACTTAAAATTTTATCTACTACTTTTTCTGCTTGAAGAGGTTCAGAAACCGGTATACGTCCGGTTACAACATCCTGTCTTTCATATAGGTTCATTTCTCCTTCATTTGCATCCATCATTCCATAAAAATCATCTGTTACAAAAGAAGTTGCCAAATTAAAACTTGTATACGCTTCAAAAACAGGAACTATATTATTATTTCCTCCTATTCTATCTTTATAATCGTAGGATGCATCCCCAAATAAACATACATATTTAATTTTATTAGTTGTGGCATTATCATATAAATGCTTTACAAAATCTCTTATGGCAGTAATATCTGGTGAACCTGATGAAAATTCGTTATAAATTTGATGTAACGAAATTACCTGTACTTTTAAATTTGAATTTTGAATGTGATAATCTGCCAATCGTTGTGCCTGTTCTTTTAAAAAATCTTGGGTAATAATTACATAATCAATGTTATTTAAACTATGTAAATTCTGATTTTCAATCTGGGTCTCTTCAACCTTTTGAGGAACATAATAATCTTTTTCATTTAAAACAAGATATTCTTTTGGGGTGCCTCCTTCTACTTTAAATATAAAATTATTAGAGGTAGATTCATTTGATATTACTGTAGGGTTTATTGCGTCAGTAACATCCCAAACTGCACTAATAGATGAAGCATTCTCAATTAAATATTCAAAAACACCAGCTGTTTTATCAACTTCAAAATTTCTAAAAGAGAATTGTTTTTCATTTCCTACTAGCTTTTTTTTACCTAGAATTTCTATATAATCTAAATAAGCTTTGGCTGATGGATTTCCATTATTATTGTACGTTATTTCAACATTTACAGAATTACCTGACAGCTGTATGTTACCGCTATTTTCATTTGCAACGGCCTTTGTTAAACCTCCTTTTGCATAGAAATTTACACCAAACAGACTTTGATTATTTACTTTAACATCCATTTGAGATGTAAGTGATGATTCTGCCACTCCTCTCACTCTAACAATTACATTTTCTGAAGGATCTATATTATTAAATGGTATTGTATAGGAATGAATATTTTCAATATTATAACTATCACCAAACCATTGTTGCCCTGCTGCAAATAAATTTATTTCATCTTTTTCATAAAAAGTAAAATCATGAAATGTTGTAATTTGTTGATTGGCTGTATTGGTGATTTTTGTTTGTTCTATAATTCTCTTTCCTGGAGTATTTGCTATGGTAATAAAATAATAAGCTTTATCTGAAAAGATATTATATTGGTGTTCAACCTCACTTAAATTCGCACTTTTAGTATTTTTCCATGCATGCGGTCCTTTTGCATAAAACAATATGTAATCATTATCATCAAAGCTATTGTCTTCTTCTCCGGCAATAAGTATCGCATTTTCTTGCAAACCATCATACCTAAAATCACTATTTTTAAATGGAAGCATTTGACCTCCATTGCCGTAAATTTGAATATTTTTTGGGTTTATTGATTTTACATCAATTCCCAAATTTTCCATAAATTTTTTATCAATTTTAAAAACCCCTGTTGTATCTACCGAAAATTTGTACCAATTACCTGAAGACAATACTGAATTTTTAACGGTCGATATATTAGATTTTATACTTTTCTTATTGGCAACCACAGAATATTCAAGATCAAAAGATACTATTCTTTTTATTGTAGTACCTTCTCTTAAAAGGGGCATTATATTTAAAATAGCAGTGCTTTTATTTCTAGATTTAACAATATTAAATTTTACATCTAACGTTTTAGGAATGTATTTAACACCGTACAAATTGGAATTATTGTAGATAGATTCATACTGTATATTTATGATAGAAAAACCACCTATCTCAACGCCATTTTCAATATCCCAACTCGAAGTAAAAGTAGGATTTAAATGTCCATCAATTAAGTTATTCTCAACTAAACTAGTTTTAATCTTAAACTCTTTATTAATGGTAAAATCAACATTATCAATCCAATTTAGCTGAAATTGTTTCACCTTAGTTTGTTGAGCAAATAATAAATTACCAACAATAATAAATAAAAGTATTAAATTTCGTTTTAAATAATTCATTAAGCAAATAACGTTGAATTTATAATGTTATTTTTATATAATACAACATTACATATAATAAAGAACAAAAACAATCGTTACAAAAACATAATAAGATATTTTATTAAAATTATTTCTTGTGAAAAAATTTATTTAATGTAAATTGCGAGACATTAAAACCCTAATTAAGTAAAAATGACTATAAAAAATTTATTTAATGTAACACGTTTTTTAACATTGGTGATTGCAACAATATTATTTGTGAGCTGCCATAACAGAACGTACGACAACAAATCTTCATTAACTGGATGGTCTTCTAAAGATAAAGCTGCTGGAGGATTTTCCTCTAACAAAAATTACCAAGGACAACAAGCTCCCCCAGGAATGGTTTTAATTGAAGGAGGGTCTTATACTATGGGACATGTACAAGATGATGTATTATTTGATTGGAATACAACCCCTGTAAAGCAACAAGTTCGTTCATTTTACTTAGATGAAACAGAAGTAACAAATTCTGAATATTTATTTTATTTAGAATGGATGGAAAAAGTTTTTCCTCCAAATGATTTAAATTATAAAGATATCTATTTATCTGCTGTACCTGATACACTTGTTTGGAGAAATGTTTTAGGGTTTAATGAGTTACTAACTGAAAATTACTTAAGACATCCTGCATACGCAGATTACCCTGTTGTTGGTGTAAGTTGGGTACAGGCAAACCAATATTGTAAATGGAGAACAGATAGAGTTAATGAAAAAATATTGATGGAAAAAGGTGTTTTAAACCCTTTATTTAGAAGTGATTCACTTGAAGTTATTGGGCAAAACAATTTTAATACAGATACGTATCTATCAAACCCTAATTTACTTTTTAACGGAGATTCTACTATTTATAGAAAAGGGTTGCCTTCAAATGCTAAAAGAAAAAAAGGCGCTCCTAAACCTTCAAGAGGCTCATTTACAGGAAGGCACGTGAAAATATCTGATGGTATTTTAACTTCAAAGTTTAGATTACCTACAGAAGCTGAATGGGAATATGCAGCAAAAGCAATTGTAGAAAATAGAGAATACAACAACATTAGAGGTAGAAAAAAATATGCTTGGAATGGGAAATACACTCGAAATAAATCTAAAAAATTTAGAGGAGATCAATTAGCTAACTTCAAACAAGGTAAAGGTGATTACAGTGGTATTCCTGGATGGAGTAGTGACGGAGCTGACATTACAATTCAGGTAAGATCTTACAATCCAAATGCATTTGGTCTTTATGATATGTCTGGAAATGTAGCTGAATGGGTTGCTGATGTTTACAGACCTATAATAGATAATGATGCCAATGATTTTAACTATTTTAGAGGTAATATTTTTACTAAAAAAATGATTGATACAGATGGAAAGGTTGTTATGGTAGATGATGCTTCTGTTGAATATGACACATTAGATAATGGAAAAATAATTCCGAAGGCTTTACCTGGAAGTATAAAATACATTCCAATTACCAAGCGTGATGCTTATATGAGAAATAACTACGATAAAGCCTACAATGTAGATGCAAGAGATGGTGATTTAGCATCAACAAAACTTTACGATAAAGACGAAGATGAGTTAGAAACAAAACCTCGTATGTATAATTCTCCTGTTAAACCTAGAGTTATTGGAGAAAGTGGTTTTATACAACAACAATACGATACTAAAAAAAGAAATACGTTAATTAGTGATAAGTCTCGTGTTTACAAAGGAGGCTCTTGGAGAGATAGAGAGTATTGGCTAGATCCATCTCAACGAAGATATTTACCAGAATATATGGCCACAAATTATATTGGCTTTCGATGTGCTACAGATAGGTTAGGCCCTATGACATACAAAAGAAGAAAACCAACTACAACAAAAATTAGATATTGATAAATATTTAAAATAAAATAAAAACCTCACTGAAAATTCAGTGAGGTTTTTTTATATTTATACAATGAATATAACACAATTATATAATTTATATACTGAAAACTATAAGGTAGATACCGATACTCGAAAAATTAGAAAAGGGAGTCTGTTTTTTGCTTTAAAAGGTGCGCATTTTAATGGAAATAAATTTGCAAGTAAAGCCTTAAAAAGTGGTGCTCATTATGCAATTATTGATGAAGAAAAATATCACAACTCTAAAAATACTATTTTAGTAAAAAATGTATTAATTACACTTCAAGAGTTGGCTAATTTTCACCGAAGACAACTAAACATTCCTATAATTTCTTTAACTGGTAGCAATGGAAAAACCACAACCAAAGAGTTACTAAATGCTGTATTGAGCAAAAAATACAAAACAATAGCTACAGAAGGCAATTTAAACAATCATATTGGCGTACCTCTAACACTTTTATCAATGTCTACAGATACAGAAATAGGTATTGTTGAAATGGGTGCAAATCATTTAAATGAAATTGATTTTTTGTGCCAAATTGCAGAACCTAATTATGGTTATATTACCAATTTTGGAAAAGCACACCTAGAAGGTTTTGGTAGTGTAGAGGGTATAATTAAAGGTAAATCTGAGCTTTATAACTTTTTAAAACAAACACAAGGACTCGCTTTTGTAAATAAAGATGATAAAATTCAAATAAAACAATCAATTGGAGTTAACACAATTTCTTTTGATAAAAATATTGTAAAATACGTAGAATCAAATCCTTTTGTAAGAATTCAATTTAAAAATACAGAAATAAAAAGTAATTTGATAGGGAAATACAATTACTACAACATTGCTACTGCAATTGCCATTGGGGATTATTTTAAAGTTTCTAAAATAAATATTAAAAATGCAATTGAAAACTATATTCCTACAAACAACCGCTCTCAAATAATTGAAAAAGGAATTCACACAATTATTTTAGATGCGTATAATGCAAATCCAACCAGTATGCTTGCCGCTCTAGAAAATTTAAATCAATTAAAGGGTACTTGTAAAATTGTTTTTTTAGGTGATATGCTTGAACTGGGTAAAGACAGTAAAATGGAACACCAAAAAATTGTTGATTTAGTAACCAAATATAACTTTTCAAAAGTTTATTTAATAGGAAAAGAATTTACCTCAACCAAAGTGAAAAATATTTTGGTTTACAATAATTTTGAAGCATTTAAAAATTCAACTAAAGATTTAAATTTTAATACCCCAGCTACAATTCTTATCAAAGGTTCTCGGGGAATGGCTTTAGAACGAATTTTAGAGTTTCTCTAATTTTATTTTTTTTCGATGATAATCAATCAATCCATCTATTGGGCGCCTTACAATATTTCCCAATTCAATCATATAAAACCTAGCTACATCCTTAATAATGTCTTGGGCAAAATACGCTATTGAACCTACAAAATGGACAGGAACATTTTCAGACTCTTTGTAAGGAAATATCTTATTCTTAAAAAAATCTTTTATTCCTTTATGTAACACTTTATTAAAATATACATTGCGTTCATTTTTAAAAATGAATTCTGCAAAATGAGCTAAATAAGTATTAGGGTTCTCCTTTTTATAAACATTTCTTTTAATAGTATCTGCATCAATATCAAATTGCTCTTCAAATTGTTTTGCAATATCCTTTGGCATTTTGTGGTAATAATAATCTCTTATTAGCTTTTTACCAAAATAATTACCACTAGCTTCATCCATTAAAACATAACCTAATGAAGCAATTCTAACATCCACATTTTTACCATCAAAATAACAACTGTTAGAACCTGTTCCTAAAATACAAACAATCCCAGGATTTGTTGTTACGGCATAAGTAGCAGCAAAGGTATCTTCTTTAACATCTACAAGTGCATTCACAAAAAACGATTCGAATATTAACTTTAGTAATAATGCAGCCTTCTCAGTTCCACAACCAGCACCATAAAAATAAACACGTGTAATTTTATTTTTATAGGTTGCTAAATCAGAGTTTTCTTGAATTCTTTTCACTAACAATCCCTCGTCAAAAACAGCAGGATTTAATCCGGCTGTTCTTGTTCTAAGTAATTCTTCTCCTGTTTCTTTAAGTAAAACCCAATCGGCCTTAGTAGAGCCTCCATCAGCTATTAGAATCATTTTTTTTATTAAATATAGGTTATTTTATTGTATTGATATATTCAGCTAAGTCAACTAATTTAGTAGAGTAACCAAATTCATTATCATACCAAGAAACTATTTTTACAAAGTTATCATTTAAACCAATACTTGCATTTGCATCAAATACACTAGTTCTAGGTTCAGAAACAAAATCTTGAGAAACAACACCTTCTTCCGTATATCCTAAAATACCTTTTAATTCATTTTCTGAAGCATCTTTCATTGCTGCTTTTACTTCTTCAAAAGAAGCTCCTTTTTCTAATCTACAAGTTAAATCTACCACAGAAACATCAACAGTTGGTACTCTAAATGCCATACCTGTTAATTTACCATTTAATTCAGGAATTACTTTCCCTACCGCTTTTGCAGCTCCTGTAGATGCTGGAACAATATTATTTAAAGAAGCACGGCCTAATCTAAAATCTTTTCTTGAAGGACCATCCACCGTAAATTGTGTAGCTGTTGCGGCATGAACCGTTGTCATTAATCCTTCAACTATACCAAATTTATCATTTAATACTTTAGCTATTGGTGCTAAACAATTAGTGGTACAAGAAGCGTTAGAAACAATAGTGTCTGAGGCCTTAATTTTATGATGATTTACACCCATTACAAACATTGGAGCATCTGCTGATGGCGCTGAAATAGCAACTTTTTTAGCTCCGGCAGTAATGTGTTTTTGAGCTCCTTCTAGATTCGTAAAAATACCTGTACAATCCATTACAACTTCTGCTCCTACTTCATCCCATTTTAAATCTTCCGGGTTACGTTCAGCTGTAATTCTAATTTCATTTCCATTAACCACTAAGTTTCCATTTTTCACTTCAATTTTTCCATCAAATCTTCCATGAACTGAATCGTATTTTAATAAGTATGCTAAATGCTCTACATCCAATAAATCATTAATACCTACTATTTCTACATTTGGCCTACTTACTGCAACTCTAAATGCAATTCTTCCTATTCTACCAAATCCGTTAATTCCTATTTTAACTGTTGACATTCTTTATGTTTTTATAATTATTCTATTTTCTATACTGAAGTTATTTCAGCGACTTTTAATAATTCTTTATTAATATCATTATTCATTTTTATAGCTTTATCTAAGGGAACTTTTGATATTTTTTTATTTGTAAAACCAACCATGATACCGGTTGACTTGTCTAGCAATTCTTCCACAGCCGCAACACCTAACCTACTCGCTAAAACCCTGTCAAAACAACTTGGAGAACCTCCACGTTGCATATGCCCTAAAACGGACACCCTTATATCGTAATCTGGGTAATTTTCATTTATATAATCAGCCAGTTCAAAAACACTTTTACCTATTTTATCTCCTTCTGAAACAACAACAATACTTGATGTTTTCCCTCTTTCCCTACTTTTATTTAAAGATTCAACCAGCCTATCTAAACCTAAGTCTTTTTCTGGAATTAAAATTTCCTCTGCTCCTGCTCCAATACCTGTGTTTAAAGCAATAAAACCAGCATCTCTTCCCATAACCTCAATAAAGAACAATCTATTATGAGAACTCGCTGTGTCTCTAATTTTATCAATTACATCAACAACAGTATTTAAAGCGGTATCATACCCAATGGTATTATCAGTTCCATAAATATCATTATCTATTGTACATGGGATTCCTACAAGAGGAAAATTAAACTCTTTTATAAACTTTAGACCACCTGTAAAAGTTCCATCTCCTCCAATAACTATAATTGCCCCTATATTGGCATCTTTTAAATTTTTATAGGCTTTTTCTCTGCCTTCCTTTGTTTTAAATTCTAAAGAACGAGCAGACTTTAATATTGTTCCTCCTTTATTTATAATATTACTGACATGCCTTGCCGAAAGAGATTCAAAATCACCTTCAATTAAACCTTGATACCCCCTATAAACCCCAATGCACTCAATTCTATAATAAGTGCACGCTCTAACAACAGCTCTTATAGCTGCATTCATACCTGGAGCATCTCCTCCAGACGTTAAAACTGCAATCTTTTTTATAGGTTCATTCATCAATAAAAATTAAAACTCAAAATTACCTTTAAATGGTTTTTTTTCCTACTAAAATAACCTTTATTCACTAAAACGATTTCGTAATAAATACCTAAAAAGGAACTTTCCTAAAAACTCCTTTTTAACAAACTAACAATCTTAGTTACAATTACTTAAATCACTATTTACTTAATAGTATTTTATATTCCCAAGCTTTAAATGTTTGAGGTTTTTCCTTCGATAATTTTACATTTTCATTAGAAAATAAATCTAAAAACTCTCCTTCAAAATCATATTTAAAAGTGACTTCTGTATTTGATAAATTTGCCATAAATATTAATCTTTTATCTTCTTTTTCTCTTAAAAAAATCAATATATTTTCGTCATTTGAAGAATGAATTTTAGTATATGATGCTGCTTTTTTTCCTCCATTTATGGCTTTGTTAGTATTTTTTAATTTTCCTAATTTTTTTAATAGTTGCCAAACTTTACCTTTCGTTTTTTGAATAGTATCTTTATCAAAAAAACGAAGTCGTTTATCTATACCATACTCCTGACCACTATAAATTAAAGGCATTCCTGGGGTACAATAAGTTAAAGCCAACATAGTTTCAGAGGCACTTCCTAAACGTTCTTTTACCGTTCCATTCCAAGAATTTTCATCATGGTTGGTAATAAAATTCATTAAGATATCATCTTTTTGGTACATTGAATCAATTTGAACCATTCTCTTATCCCAAGCATATACATTTTTTTTACCTTGAGCAATTTCGTTCATAATATGATAGGTGTCCCAACCATAAGCCATATCAAAAGCCTTTACTAAAAGGTTAGGTTCCCAAGCCTCAGCCAGCATAAATACGGGCTTCACTTGCTTTAATTTTTTAACAGCATCTTCCCAAAAGTCAACAGGGACTTGGGCGGCAACATCACATCTAAAACCATCTATATCTGCTGCTTTCAACCAATACTGCATTTCTTTTACCATTGCTTTTCTAAGATTAGGATTTGAATAATCTAATTTAGCAACATCAGTCCAATCAAAAGGAGCTATCGGACTTCCTTTATCATCTCGAACATAAAAATCTGGATGTTCAGTTAGCCAGTGATGATCTCGACCTGTATGGTTTGCCACCCAATCTAAAATTACAAACATGCCATTTTTATGAGCTACTTTAACAAGGTTTTTTAGGTCGTTAAGGTTTCCAAACTCAGGATTTACCTTTGTGTAATCTTGAATTGCATAATAGCTGCCAAGCGGTCCTTTTCTTTCTTTTTTTGAAATAGGATATATTGGCATTAACCAAATTATTTTAACGCCTAATTGTTTTAATTGAGGAATATCTTTAGTAAATGCATTAAAAGTTCCTTCTGGTGAGTATTGGCGAATATTTGCTTCATAAATCACGGAATTTTCTAAATCAGCATCTGTAATTGTATGTGCAATTTGTTTATTTTCACTTGTTTGCTTTTTGTTTTGTCCTTTTGTGTTACAAGAAACAATATTAACAAGGATTATTAGTGCTATTAATTTTTTCATGGTATTATATTATTTGCTTAATTTAATGATAACTCGTTTTTCTTTAGTATTAATTCTTGGAATAGTAATATTTAAAATATGCTTTTCTGAATTCCATTTGAAATGATACCTTTTAACTTTTTTAGGTTTATTGAATACATTGTGAATTATTAAATTGATTTCTTTTTCTGAAGAAGCATAATTTTTACCCGTTTCAGTTTCAATTTTAATAATTAATTTACGGTTTTTATAATTGCTTTTAAAATTTAATATTTCATAGTTTCCGTTTTCAAAAGCTTTTGGCATTTTACCATCATCATTATATAACATTCCTACACTTTCTTTAACAGACTTATCAAAATAGAAGTTTAAATTGAAGGATTTTAAACTATACTTTGCGGTATTTTGAATAGTTTTAATCATTGGAACAAAAGCACCCGCTCTTACATACGTTGGAATATAATTTTTGTGTAAGGTTATACTTTTTGTTTGACCTCCAACAACCTTTTCATCTGTATAAAAATTATACCAATTGTTATTTGCTGGAAAATAAACATCTTGGTCTTTAATTCCTGATTTTAAAACTGGACTTACCAAAAAACTATTTCCCCATAAATAGGTTTTATCATACGTTAATAAATTATTATTAGAAGTATCTTCAAAAAAGACAGGACGCATTAACGGCGTTCCTTTGATATGATTTTCAAATGCCAACGTATAATTATATGGAAGTAATTGATATCTCAGATCAATAGATTTTTTAGCCAACTCTTTCGTTTCTGGTTCTCTAAAAACTGGTTCAGAAGGAACTTCTTCTTGTGCATGGGGTCGATAAATAGGTTGAAAAACGCCATATTGTAACCAGCGTGTGTATAATTCATTATCTAAATTTGCACCGGCAAAACCTCCTAAGTCTGAATGAGAAAAAGCCAAGCCTTGCATTCCCATTTGTAAGGCAATTTCTGGTTGAGATTGCAATCCACCCCAAGTTCTATTTACATCTCCTGACCACGGAATAAGTCCGTAGCGCTGTGAACCTGCGTAACCTGCTCGCATTAAAATAAATGGACGTTGATTTGGAAAATCTTTTTGATAACCATCATAAATTAGTTTTGCCCAATTATGCCCATAAATATTATGAACCTCATCAGCCGTTCCGTTTACATGGATTAAATTGGAAGGATGAACTTCTGGCTCTCCCAAATCTCCCCACCAACCTGAAACTCCATAATTTTTTGTATAATTTTTATACATATTCCAAAACCATTTTTGAGCTGACGGTTTAAAAATATCTATCAACCCTGTATGCCCAAAATAAAAGTCAAAAGTATAGGGTTTACCTTGTTTTGTTTTTCCTAAAATATCTTTATCAACAGCCTCTTGCCATTTACTTGAAGTTGTTAAAATAAATGGTTCAGTAACCAAAATCGTTTTAATGCCTTTCTTCTTAAAGTTAGCAATCATTTTTTTAGGGTTTGGGAACGAATCTTTATAAAATTCAAGATTTCCCATGGTGCCTTTTATTGTTTTTCCAAACCAATACAAGTCGATAATAACCGCATCAACTGGTGTTTTTTCATCAATAAATTTTTGAACAGTATTTTCTGTTTCTTTTTGTGAATGATACCCAAACCGACTTGCAAAATTACCTAAAGCCCAACGTGGAATTAACGGCTGTTTTCCTGTTAAAGATGTGTATTGATTGATTAAATCATCCCAAGTATTACCAGCTATTACTTGATAGGTAATTCTACCACTAATAGTTTCGTATTGCAATGAATTATCTTTTTCACTATCTAAATCCAAATACCCAATTGGAGCATTATCAAACAAAATAGCATATTTTTTTGAAGAATAAACCAATGGCATACTGTAATTCATTAATTCAGAATGCGTCTCATAGCCATAATGTGCACGGTTATACAATTGTAATTTATAACCTCTCCTGTTCATTCCTAAAGCGCGTTCACCTGCTCCGTATAAAACTTCAGTTGGAGTTAAATTAAAATCAATTATTTCATATTTATCAGTTTTTTCATAACCTTTTCGTTCAGAAATTAAAAAATTATTTTTGTAATAATAGTGAATCTGAAATGGATTTTTAGTAATAACTGCTTTAATTCCGATAGTTGAAATAGTTATATTTTGGTTATTTTCAATAACTTTAAAAGATTTTTTTTTAGGTTTTAAAACAACCGCATCAGAATGTGGGTTAAAGGTTTCACCATTTGGTATAAATGAAGTTTCAATAATTTTACTGGAATACGGCTTTATTCTGTACCAACCATCATTCGTTTGTAGTTTAACAATTGAATCGTTTGAAATAAGTTTAATAAATTCTCTATTAGAATTTTGAGAAAATACGGATATAGAAATTCCATAAAAAACAATTAAAAACAAGTTTTTGAACTTCATGATTTTATTTTTTTAATTCTATAACTAATGAAGTTTTACCTTTTATAATTAAATCTGCTTTTGATAAATCTAATTTAGTATTTGTTAAAATATCAATTCCTGATGTATACGCTTTCAAGTTTTCAGCAAATCTGTTTAGCTGAATGGTTTGTTCTTTAGAATTATTATTTATAATTATCATTACTGATTTCTTTTCATTATATCTAAAATAAACATATACATTGTTTTCTGGAATATAATGCGTTGTTTTTCCTGTATGAATAACCTCCGTATTTTTACGCCAGTTTAACAGTTTACTTGTAAAATTAAAGTATGCCTGTTGTTTTTCTGTTCTACCCGAACTGGTAAAAGCATTATTAGCATCATTTTTCCAGCCTCCAGGAAAATCGCGTCGAATATCACCATCACCATTATTTTTATTGCCTCGCATTCCTATTTCGCTACCGTAATACAATTGAGGAATACCACGTACAGTTGCAATTAAAGTAACGGCTAATTTATATTTATTAATATCTCCATTAAAAATTTCATTAATTCGCTGGGTGTCATGATTATCTGTAAAAACCAGTATATTATTACTATTCGGATACAAATAATCATTTGCAAAATTATTATATGCTTTAATCATACCGTCATTCCAAGTTGCATTATCTTCATTAAACATGGCTGTAAGTGCATCATGCAAGGTAAAGTCCATAACACTTGGCAAATAAGAATTATAACTCT
This sequence comes from Lutibacter sp., assembly GCA_021647265.1. Taxonomy (GTDB): domain Bacteria; phylum Bacteroidota; class Bacteroidia; order Flavobacteriales; family Flavobacteriaceae; genus Lutibacter. The sequence goes on along the minus strand of JAKIVA010000017.1, from coordinate 32,119 downwards.
CAATAGCTCCTATTTTACTATCTTTTTGCCAATATGATATGGCTGCCTGATTGTGCATCCATACTTCACCAACTATGTTAAAATTAGGATATTCATCCATAATAGCCTTCGTCCACTTTGAAATTCCTTCTTTATTTGCATAGGAATAGGTATCTACTCTAAAACCATCTAAATTTGCATATTCAATCCACCAAATAGCATTTTGAATTAAGTAAGTTAAAACCAAAGGGTTGCTTTGATTTAAATCGGGCATAGTAGTATCAAACCAACCATCCATACACAATTTAGCATCAATTTTAGAAGCATGTGAATCAAACTGAGTAGTCATTCTATAATTGGATCTTTGAAATTTAGGAAACTGGTGTATCCAAGAATATGTTGGCAAATCTTTTATTAACCAATTTTCACTTCCCCAATGGTTAGTTACATAATCCATAATTAACTTCAACCCTTTTTGATGTGCTTTTTCGGCTAGATTTTTATACAATTCATTAGTTCCATATCTTGGATCTATTTTATAAGGGTTTGTAATTGCATAGCCGTGATATGAATAAACGGATTGGTTATCTTCCAACAAAGGCGTACTCCAAATAGCCGTAGCACCCAATTGTTTTATATAATCCAATTGATTAATGATACCTTGAATATCTCCACCATGACGACCTCCTTTAAATTTCCTATTTGCTTTTTCTATGGTTTCAGTAGTAGAGTCATTGGTAACATCTCCATTTGAAAATCTATCTGGCATAATTAAATAAACTACATCTGAGCTGTCAAAACCTTTTCTTAGTTTTGATTTATTGGAGCGTTGTTTTAACTCATAATTAATTGAAAAATTATTTCTCTTTCCTTTTTTAGAAAAGTTAATTCTAAATGTTCCAACTTGTGCTTTTGAAATGTCTAAATCTAGAAATAGGTAATGACTATTTTCTGTTTTTTTAACTCCAACAATTGTAATATTTTTATTCTCAATACTAGGGCTATAACTCGCTATATCATCTCCATAAATTAGTAATTCTAACTGATTATAATTCATCTCAGTCCACCAAAAAGGAGGTTCAATTTTTTTAATTTTTTGTGCTTTTGTAGAAAAACCTATGAACATTAATACTAAAAGAAGACTAATTTTTTTCATATAAATACGTTTAAACTGTTACCAAATTATTGGGTGTAACAATAATTATTTTATTATTTACTCTAATTTCTAACTCATTTGCCCCTTCAAGTTCAAAAATAGTTTTGGCTTGATTTACTTTTATTTTCAGAATTTGGTTTCTAAAATTGATTGTGAATGAATAAGATTTCCACTGTTTAGGAATTTGAGGATTGAATGATAATTTCCCGTCTTCAGAAACTCTCATACCTCCAAAACCTTGAACAATTGACATCCAAGTTCCTGCCATACTTGTAATATGGCAACCCTCATCTACTTCATGATTGTAATCATCTAAATCTAACCGAGCAGTTCGAACATATTGTTCATACGCTTTTGGCATTCTATCAATTGAAGCTGCCAAAATGGAATGCACACAAGGAGAAAGTGAAGATTCATGAACTGTTAATGGCTCATAAAAATCAAAATGACGTTCCAGTTCCTGTTTTGTAAATTTATCTTCAAAAAAGAACAGTCCTTGTAAAACATCGGCTTGTTTTATGTAACAGGAACGTAAAATACGATCCCAAGACCATTTTTGATTAATTGGTCGTTCCGATTTTGGTAATTCAACAACAGGAATTAATTCTTTATCTAAAAACCCATCTTGTTGTAAATAAACATTGTGTTTTTCACTAAAGGGAAAATACATATTCTCTGAAACTTTTAACCACTTGTATGTTTCTTCTTCTGTTAAATTGGTTTTTTTAGTAACTCTTTTAAAATCTTCTGGATAATTATGTTTTACTTTATTTAAATTTTCTACCGTATATTCAATACACCATTTTGCTAAATAATTGGTGTAAAAATTATTGTTTATGTTATTTTCATATTCATTAGGTCCTGTAACTCCTAATATAACATATTTATTTTTATCAATAGAAAAATTGGCTCTTTGATGCCAAAAACGGGCAACACCAATCATAACCTCTAATCCGTATTTTGGAACATATTCAAAATCTTGTGTGTAATTTATATAATTATAAATTCCGTACAGCATAGCTCCGTTTCTATGAATTTCTTCAAAAGTAATTTCCCACTCATTATGGCATTCTTCTCCGTTCATGGTAACCATTGGATACAGAGCTGCTCCATTTGTAAATCCTAATTTTTGTGCATTTTCTATTGCTTTATCCAACTGATTGTAACGATAAAGCAATAAGTTTTTAGCTACTTGAGCATCTTTTGTTCCCATATAAAAGGGAATACAATAAGCTTCTGTATCCCAATAGGTACTTCCGCCATATTTTTCTCCTGTAAACCCTTTTGGACCAATATTTAAACGGGCATCAGTACCCATATAAGTCTGATTTAATTGAAAAATATTAAACCGTATCCCTTGTTGTGCTTTTACATCACCTTCAATTACAATATCTGCTGTACGCCAAATTGATGACCATGATTGTTTTTGAAGGTTCAATAGATCCTCAAATCTTAATTCACTTGCTGTTTGAACATTTTGGAAAGAAGCTTCAATTAATTCATTATTTTTATAGTTAAGTGAGCTCACATAGCTACCATATTTATAAATTGTAGCTACATCACCCTCTGAGACTTTTATTTTATAACTATAGGTTAATGATTTCTCTTCTATTAAAGTTTTCTGTGGAACTTCTAATTTTAGATTATTTAATGTAAAAGAAACATTCATTGCCGTTGCAACATGAAACTCTGTTTTCAAAGTTTTAGCTAAAATACTCCCTTTATTTTTCTCTTCTACAATTTGCAACGTCTTCCAGAAAGACTCATCATAATTTGAATCTTCGTTTACAATACCAGTGTCAATATAAGGTGAAAAAGTGATTTCTCCTGAAAAATTTACAGCTGTAATACTGTATTCTATCGCTCCTAATTCGTTCAGTTCAATACTTATTAATCTTTTCGCGTTAACTAGTATTTCTTCGCCTGTTTTAAGTGTTGCTTTAAAAGAGCGACTTAACCAGCCTTCTTTCATATTTAGCTCTCTCCTAAAATTAGAAACTTCACATAAATTTAAATCTAAATTAGTATTGTTAATTTGTATATGGATACCTATCCAATTTGGAGCATTTAATACTTTAGCAAAATATTCTGGATAGCCGTTTTTCCACCAACCTACTCTGGTTTTATCAGGATAATAAACACCACCTATATAACTTCCTTGCAGTGTTTCTCCAGAATAATCTTCTTCAAAATTGGCTCGTTGACCCATTGATCCATTTCCAATACTAAATAGACTTTCAGATGCTTTGATATTTTTTGTATCAAAAACCTCCTCTATAATTGACCATTCATTTGGAACTATATAATTCTTGTTCATTTTTCTAATTAATTAGATTTTTTAAAAAATCTGATGTGATTTCTGTCATATCCCTAAAAACATAAGCGGCATCACTTAATACTTTTTTATCTCCTATTCCGATACTTACCATATTAGCTGAATTTGCTGCTTGAACTCCTGCAATTGCATCTTCAACAACAATACAATTTTCAGGATTCATACCTAATTTTTTTGCACCTATTAAAAAAACTTCCGGGTTTGGTTTTGCTTTAGAAACATCGTTACCATCAACAATTGCAGTAAACCTTTTATACAATCCAACTTTTTCCAAAATTAATGGCGCATTTTTGCTGGCTGAACCCAAGGCAAACTTTATATTATTTGTTTCTAAAAAAGTTAATAATTGGTTTACTCCCGGAAGAATTTCTTTAGGTGTCATTTTATGAACATATTCTAAATATTCTTTATTTTTTTCAAGTAAAAGAGATTGCTTTTTTTCTTCAGATAATTTCACATTTCCATATTTTAACAATATCTCAAGTGATTTAACCCTACTAACTCCTTTCAATTGCTCATTTTGTTTCTCAGTAAAATTAAAACCTAAAGAGTTTGCTAAATTTTTCCATGCCAAGTAATGATACTTTGCTGTGTCAACTATAACACCGTCTAAATCGAATATAAAACCTACTTCTTTTTTCATTTATTTAACTATAACTACTTTATCATCTACATCTTTAACTCTTACAACCAATACTGCCGCAATTATTAGTGAAACACCACTAATTATTAAAGCAAAAATTGGATTACCTCCGTATAGGTATTTTACTATTGGGCCTCCTATTAGAGCATTCACTATTTGAGGAATTACAATGAAAAAATTGAAAATTCCCATATAAACACCCATTTTTTTTGCTGGTATTGAGCCTGCTAAAATTGCGTAGGGCATAGCTAAAATACTTGCCCAAGCTATTCCAATTCCAAACATAGACAAGAATAACCAGTTTTCATTTGGTACAAAATAAATTGAAATAAGTCCCAAACCACCAAAAACTAATGAGATGGCATGTGTCATTTTTCTTCCTATTTTTTTAGCAATTGCTGGTAAAAAGAAAGCGTAAACTGCTGAAACAGCGTTGTAAACTCCAAATAAAATACCAACCCAATCACCTGCATTTTGATATAATGTTCCATGGTCATCCAAAGCCAAACCATACACATGATGTGCTATAGCTGGGACAGAAAATACCCACATACCAAACAAGCCAAACCAAGAGAAAAATTGAACAGAACTCAACTGTTTCATTGTCAATGGCATTTTCTTAAAATCCGCAAAAATATTTAGTAAACTTGATTCTTCTTCCTCCTCAATTTCAATTTCATTTTCATTGATGCCAATTAGTGCCATTTCTTCAGGAGAGTATTCCTTGGTTGTAAATACAGTAATTAAAATACTAATAACAAGCGCTCCAGCTCCAATTCCAAATGAGAGCAATAAATTTAAAGGAACTTCTCCTTCAACTGTGTTATTCGACACTCCAAACCAATTAGTTAATGCGTATGGCAACCAAGACCCTATTACAGCTCCAATACCTATCAATACGGTTTGTACACTAAACCCAAGTGTTCTTTGATCTGAAGGCAATAAATCTGCTACCAATGCCCTAAAGGGTTCCATAGCAATATTAAACGATGCATCCATTATCATAAGCATGCCAGCTCCCACCCATAATGCGGGTAAAAATGCTGTAAACATGTCGGCATTTGGCATTAAAACCAACCCCATTGATGCTAATAAAGCACCTGTTAAAAAGTAAGGTCTTCTCCTTCCTAATCGGGTCCAGGTTCTATCACTGTAATAACCTATTATTGGTTGTACAATTAAACCTGTTAATGGAGCTACAATCCAAAACCAAGATAATTCCTCAACATCTGCCCCAAAAATTTGTAGTATTCTACTAGCATTGGCATTTTGCAATGCAAAACCCATTTGTATTCCTAAGAATCCGAAACTCATGTTCCAAATATCCCAGAAACTAAGTTTCCGTTTTTCCATAAATATTTCTATTATTATAAATAAACAACTTAAAGCAGTATTGCTTTAATTGTTTCGTGTGAAGTGTGAAAAATAGTATGTTGTAAAATTGTCTTTTACACGACAAATATATAAAATTATTTTAAGTTTAAATTTATTTTGAAAGAAGATTTCAGTTAGAACACTACAAATCAAGTACTATAACCTTTGAGTTGCATAGATTTTTTTTCAGCACTAGTTCTCTGATAAAGTAGATTTTCTAATTTTTAAATTTGATGATATTACTACTTTTTGATATTCACTTGGCGCTGTATTTTCAATTCTATTTATCAGAAGTTCTGCTGCTTGTTTCCCCATTAAATCTCCATGCTGCACAACTGAAGTTAATGACGGATCTGTAAATTCAGATATTAAACCACTTGTAAAACCTATAATAGCAATATCTTTAGGTATAGACAACCCTTTTTCTTTAGCAATTTTCAAAGCAATGGCGGCATAAATTTCATTTACTGCTAAAATTGCATCTGGTGGATTTTTCACTTGAATAACCTTTTCAATTTGTTTATACAAATCTTGGGTATCATTAATTTTATAAATTAAATTTTCTTCAATAGTTAGTCCACTCGTTTTTAAAGCTTTTAAATACCCTTGTTTTCTTAGTGAACCTACTGTAATATAATCTTGAGTAGTTATCAATGCTATACGTTTTGCGCCAATTTCAATCAAATGGTTTGTCGCCTTGTGAGCTCCACCAATATCATCAATTATCACTTTATCACATTTCAATTCATCAATAATTCTATCAAATAGCACCAAAGGAAAGTCATCAGAAATAATGGCATCAAAATGCTTGTATACCTTATTTTCCTGAGTTTCTCTTGCTATAGAAACAATTAAGCCATCAACACTTCCATTTGTAAGTACGGTAAAATTGGAAACTTCTTTTTCATAAGATTCATTTGACAAACAAACCATTACATTGTATCCTTTTTCATTAGCATACTGTTCAATTCCATTGATAACTGTAGAAAAAAAGTGATGAACAATTTCGGGAATTATAACACCTATTACCGATGTTTTTTGATTGCGAAGTTGAAGTGCTAAACTATTGGGTTTGTAATTATAATAATCTGCAAAGGCTTTAATTTTGCCTCTTGTTTCTTCACTAATTTCGTGGCTATCTTTTAACGCTTTTGAAACCGTTGATATAGACACTCCAAATTCTTTTGCTATTTTCTTTAAAGTAATTCTAGGTTTCATATGTCGTTTTTATTGCTTTTTTAAAATTACAGTGAACTTACTTATGATTGTTCACCTATAGTAAGAAATTTTCGCTTGTTTACTACAAACAAACAAGACTCAATTTCCCCTTATTACAAAGATAAAATTTATACTCAAATAATATATAATTCGGCCAAAAGATTAGACCAAAATTTAATAAAACAGCTCAATTTCAAAATTTATATAAAAAAAGCACTCATAAAGTTAATTTACTTTAACGTTTGAGTAGAAAAGTTATGAACACGAAAACGTTTGCGTATCTTTAATAATGATTGTAATCATTGTTAAATAAATGTTAACTCCTTAACTTCACACAGTGAAATGTAATGAAAATAGTACAAATTATTTAAAAACTTAATTATTAATTAACTTAAAATAGATGAAAAATTTCAAACTTTTTCTATTGACTGTTATTATATTTTTACCTATTAGCTTGTTTGCACAACAAACAGTAACGGGTAAAGTAACAGAAAAAGCTACTGGTAGTGAATTACCAGGAGTTGGTATTATTATAAAAGGGACTACAAAAGGTACCTCAACTGATTTTGACGGAAAATATTCCTTAGAAAACGTAAAGAAGGGAGATATACTTGTATTTTCTTATATTGGGTTTACTACCCTGGAAATAACTGTAGGAGATAACACTACTATTAATGTAGCGCTGGAACAAGATACAGAAACATTAAACGAGGTTGTAATTATTGGTTACGGTACAACAACTGTAAAAGATGCAACAGGATCAATTACATCAGTTAAACCAAAAGATTTAAACAGAGGTGTAATTATATCACCCGATCAAATGTTAACTGGAAAGGTTGCGGGTATTCAAGTAATATCAAATGGTGGTGCACCTGGTAGTGGATCTACAATTAGAATTAGAGGTGGAGCTTCTTTGAATGCTTCCAATGACCCTCTATTTATTATTGATGGAGTACCTGTAGATAAAGATGGTATTTCTGGATTAAGAAATCCTCTAAATACAATTAATCCTAATGATATTGAATCATATACTATTTTGAAAGATGCATCTGCAACCGCTATTTATGGTTCTAGAGCTTCAAATGGTGTTATTATTATTACAACTAAAAAAGGGAGTGCCGATGGGTTTAAAGGAACTTACAGCTCTAGCTTTTCTGTAAATGAAAATATAAATACTGTTGATGCCTTATCAGCTAATCAATTTAGAGATTACGTAAATGCAAATGGATTACCAAGTGATATTGCTTTGTTGGGTAATGCAAATACAAATTGGCAGAATGAAATATTTAGAACTGGATATGGTACAGACCATAATTTAAGTTTAAGAGGTGGTACTGAAAATTTAAGAATTAGAGGATCTATTGGATATACAAGCCAAGAAGGTACATTATTAACTTCTAAACTTGATAGATCAACATTTTCATTAAGTGTTGCTTCAAAACTATTAGATGATCACTTGAAAATTGATTTAAACACCAAGGTTTCTATGATTAACAACCGATTTGCTGATACTGGAGCTATTAGTAATGCAATTGGTTTTGACCCAACAAAACCTGTTTATGACAATACCTCTCCATACGGAGGTTATTTTCAATGGCTTCAACCTAATGGAAATCCTGTAGCTGTTGGAGCTCCTAAAAATCCTGTAGCTTTATTAAAACAAAGAAATAATTCTTCAAATGCAACAAGAAGTATTGGAAATATTCAATTTGATTATAAAATGCATTTTTTACCTGAATTAAGAGCTAATTTAAATTTAGGATATGATATATCAAACAGTTATGGAGATGATACTACTTTTGACTCTGCAACAGCAAGTTCAGTTGAGCTAGCAAAACTGGGTAGCATAACTCATTACGAACAAAGCAAAAAGAATATACTATCAGACTTTTATTTAAATTATGCTAAAGATTTAAAATCAATCAATAGTTCTATTGATGTTATGGCAGGGTATTCTTACCAAAACTTCATCAATGATGGGTTTAATAAAAATAATATTCAAGACCCTACTTTAACTGAAACCTTTGATTATTATAATGAATTAAATTTACAATCTTTTTTTGGACGACTTAAATATGCATTTGCTGATAAATATTTAGTAACCTTAACGTATAGACGTGACGGATCATCTAGATTTAGCAAAGAAAACCGTTGGGCTAACTTCCCTTCAGCTGCTTTTGCTTGGAAAATTTATGAAGAACCATTTTTAAAAGATTCTAAAACTTTTTCTAATTTAAAACTTCGTTTAAGTTGGGGTATCACAGGTCAACAAGATATTGGAAGTTACTACCCTGCTATTGCGACATATTTAGCAAGTACTAATACAGCTCAATATCAATTTGGAAGTTCATATCTTACAACGTTTAGAGCTGAACCATTTAATACAACCTTAAAATGGGAGGAAACTGAAACATACAATGCAGGTTTAGACTTTGGACTATTTGATGATTACTTAACTGGTTCTATTGATGCTTATTTCAGAAGAACGAAAGATTTATTAAACTTTATTCCATTCCCAGGAGGTTCTTCATTATCAAATGCCGGAGACGCTAATATTGGTAAAATGGAAAATAAAGGTATTGAGCTTATGCTTAACATTAAACCTATTAGAACTGATGACTTAAATTTAAACGTGGGCTTAAACTTTACATATGCTGATACTGAAATTACACAATTAACAACCAATGATGGGCCTGATTATGAAGGCGTACCTGTTGGGATTTTTAGTGGTGGTGTTGGTAATACTGTTCAAATTCACAGCGTAGGTTATGCCCCTAGTGCATTCTTTGTATATCAACAAGTGTACGATTCAACTGGAAAACCAATTGAAGGTGTTTATGTTGATAGAAATAATGACGGTGTAATTACCATTGCCGATAAATATAGAAATGAAAAACCAGCTGCTGATTTTACTTTTGGATTTACGACAGACTTAAATTATAAAAAATGGAATTTTAATATGGCGTGGAGAGGTAGTGTAGGAAACTATGCTTACAATAATGTTGATTCTAACTTAGGTTTCAAACAGCAATTATTAAATGCTGCATTTCCAAATGTAATATCTAATGGTGTTGAAAATGTTTTAGAAACAGGATTTATAAACGGAGGAGCTGAAAGATATTTGTCAGATTATTATATTCAAGATGCTTCATTCCTGAAATTAGACAATATTAGTGTAGGTTATAATTTTGGTAATGTATTAAGTGAAGGTTCAAATTTATCTATTATTGGATCAGCCCAAAATATAATTACTATTACCGATTATAAAGGTTTAGATCCTGAAGTAAATGGAGGTATTGATTATAATATTTACCCAAGACCAAAAATTTATATGATTGGTGTTAATTTAAACTTTTAATTAATTAAGAAATGAAAAAATATTCTTTTAAAATATTAATGATAGGAATAATAGTAAGTTTATTTACTATGACTTCGTGTCTGAATGATTTAGATACGCTTCCTAAAGACAAAGATATTGTATTAGCTGATGAGTTATTTAATGATCCAGCTGCATACAAACAGGTATTGGCTAAATTATATGCTGGTTTAGCTATTAGCGGTCAGCAAGGACCTGCAGGTTTACCTGATATTACAGGGATAGACGAAGGTTTTAGTCAATACTTAAGACAGTATTGGTTAGCACAAGAAGTAACAACTGATGAAGCTGTTATAGGTTGGGCTGATGGTAGTTTACCTGATTATCACGAACATGACTGGACATCAAGTAACGAATTTGTTACTGCCTTATACAATAGAATTATTTATCAAATAACTTCTTGTAACGCATTCCTAAGAGAAACTACTCCTGATAAATTAAATTCAAGGGGTGTTTCAGGACAACAATTAGCTGATGTTCAACTTTATAAAAAAGAAGCCCGTTTTTTAAGAGCCTTAAGCTATTATCACGCGTTAGACTTATTCGGAAATTTCCCTTTTGTAACAGAAAATGATGAAGTTGGATTTTTCTTTCCAGAACAAAAAAGTAGAGCTGATTTGTTTACTTTCATAGAAAGTGAATTATTAACCATACAAGATGGTATGGCTGCACCAAAATCTAACGAATATGCTAGAGCTGACCAAGCAGCAGTTTGGACATTGTTAGCTAAACTATATCTAAATGCTGAAGTATACACTGGTTCAGCAAGATATAGTGATTGTGTGAACTACTCATCTAAAGTTATAAATGCTGGTTATAGTTTAGAACCATCTTATGAAAATTTATTTTTGGCAGACAACAATACAGCTAGTGGTGTAATATTCCCTATTGCTTTTGATGGCCTTCATACACAATCTTATGGTGGTACTACATTTTTAATTCATGCAGCTGTTGGAGGAAGCATGAACCCTGCTGATTTTGGTATCAACGGTGGTTGGGGTGGAAATAGAGCAACCAGTGCTTTGGTAAATAAATTTAATTCTGGAATTGACACAAATGCATCAAACAATGCTATTGGAGCAGCTTCAAACTGGGGACTAGTAGGTTCTGCAACTGCAAATGGCTGGGGTGGACCTGATATGCCGTTACACCAAACAGGAACAGCAAATGTATATGCTGGATTCTTTAACTTATCAGATGGTGAAATAAAATTTAGAAGAGATAACGATTGGGGTTTCAACTATGGAGACAATGGAGCTGATGGAACTATAGAAGATGGTGGCTCTAACATTGTAATTGCTGCAGGTTTGTATAAAATTACGTTAGACTTAGGGAACTCAACATATACCATTGAACAGGATCCTAGAGCAATGTTTTATACAGACGGACAAACATTAGAAATTGAATCTATAAGTACTTTTACTGATGGATATGCTGTTACTAAGTTTAAAAATGTTGATAGAAATGGGTTGCCAGGATCTGATACCAGTGGTAATTTTACAGATACTGATTTTCCACTATTTAGAATTGCTGATGTTTATTTAATGTACGCTGAAGCAACTTTAAGAGGTGGTGGAGGTAGTGAAGCAACTGCTGTTTCATATATGAATGAATTAAGAGCTAGAGCAGGTAACTTTGGTAAAGTAACCTCAATTAATTTAGACTTTATCTTAAATGAAAGAGCTAGAGAATTATTTTGGGAAGGGCACAGAAGAACTGATTTAATTAGATTTGGAAAATTTACCGATGGTGATTATGTATGGCCATGGAAAGGTGGTGTTGCAGAAGGTACATCTACTCCAAGTTATTTAAACCTTTTACCTATACCTGCCACTGACTTAAATGCAAATCCTAATTTAACACAAAATGCTGGGTATTAATATTAAAAAAGAAACAATGAAAATATTTTTAAATAACATATTAATTTTATTCGCTACTACTATTTTTTTAGTAGGGTGTAGTAAAGAAGATTTAACAGTATTAAACCCTAGTGCTTCTACTACAGTTAGTTTATCTGTAGGGGAAGTAACACTAGATAAGGATAATGCTGGACAAACTGCATTAACTGTTTCCTGGGATGATCCAAATTACGGTTTTAGTGCTGCAGTAGACTATAAAATAATTTTTACCAATGGTGAATTTTCTAATTCAGTTGCTGTAGGTAATTCATTATTTAAAGAATTTGAAACTGTTGAATTAAACAGAATTCTTCTTAATCTAGGTTTAGAAGGAAATGTACCAACTCCTGTTTCAATACAAATAAAAGCTATTTTAAGCGAGTACAAAGAACTAGAGTCTAATGTAACATCCTTAACAGCAACCGCCTATGTAGATAAATTAGATTTATCTACAAGTTGGGGAGTTGTTGGTAGTGCAACTATAAATGGTTGGAATGGCCCTGATATGCCTTTCTATAGAACTAGTAACTCAGATGAATTAGTTGCTTATGTTGCTTTAAGTGATGGTGAGATTAAATTTCGCGAAAATAATGATTGGACGGTAAATTACGGTGATGATGGTAATGATGGTAGCTTGGAACCTGGAGGTGCTAACATACCTGTCTCTGCTGGAAGTTACAAAATAGTCTTTAATATTGCTAACTTAACATACACTATTGAAGCTTATACTTGGGGATTAGTAGGTGATGCCACAACAAACGGTTGGGGTGGCCCTGATATGCCTTTAGCGTATGATTCATTTTCTGATACTTGGAAAGCGGTGGTTACTTTAGGAGGTGGTGAAATTAAATTTAGATTTAATAATGACTGGGGACTTAATTATGGTGATGATGGAGGTGATGGATCTTTAGAACCAGGTGGTGCTAACATACCTGTTTCTGCCGGTAATTATTTAGTTACGCTAGATTTAAATAACTTAGAGTACAGCATTGAACCTATAGATATTTGGGGTGTTGTTGGCTCTGCAGCACCAAATGGATGGGGCGGACCAGATGTAAAATTTACACCAGATTATAGTACCGATGGTGTTTGGGTTTTAAATGGAATTACACTAACTGATGGTGAAATAAAATTTAGAACGAATGACAGTTGGGATGTAAATTACGGTGATGATGGTAATGATGGAACATTAGAACAAAATGGAGCAAATATTCCAGTTTCTGCTGGAACTTATAACATTGTTTTAGATTTTAGTAACCCTGATGCGCCCACATATACGATAAACTAAAATGTTAATTCATTTTAAATAAAAAATAAAAATCTGCATAGATTATCTGTGCAGATTTTTATTTATCTTAATTTCTAGTAGAAATTTCTTAAACTAAACAGTATGAAAACAAAACTAATCATATTCCTTCTTCTTTTACCTATCTTTACTTTCTCTCAAGTTACAACCAACCCAACAATACCAATAGTTAGTGGTGAAATTACCATTATATTTGATGCTACCGGAACTGGATTAGATGGATATACAGGTGATGTTTATGCTCATACAGGCGTTACAGTGAACGGTGCTCAATGGCAAAATGTAATTGGATCTTGGGGTGATAACACTACCCAACCACAACTTACAAGAGATAGTTCAAGCCCAAATTTATATACACTTCTTATTGCTCCTGATATTTTTTCATTTTACGGAGTTTCAACCTCTGATACTGTAACAGAATTAAGCGTTGTCTTCAGATCTTCTGACGGAACAAAACAAACAAATCCAGATATTTTTATAACTATTTATGCAGAAGGATTAAACGTTGCATTTACAAATCCCTCAAATCAAAGTGTATACAATTTAAATGATGTAATTACTATTTCCGCTGTATCTTCCATTGATGCAGACCTAGAACTTTTTGTAAATAATGTTTCACAACAAACCGCTACTGCAACAACTACAATAGCAACATCTTATAGTTTAATTTCTACAGGCACTCAAACTTTAAAAGTAGTTGCAACTGCCAACGGAGAAACAAAAGAAACTAGTATCTCAGTTTATGTAAAAACACCAACAATTAACAGTACAAAACCAACGGGCTTACAATATGGACTGAATAAAAATGTTGACAATTCTGTTACCTTTTTATTACAAGCTCCTCAAAAAACAGACGTACTACTTTTGGGAGATTTTAATAACTGGACTTTAGATAACACCTACCAAATGGCTAAAGATGGTGACGATTTTTGGATAACTTTGACAGGTTTGGATGTCAATACAGAGTTTGCATATCAATATTTAGTAGACTATACCCTTAAAGTAGCCGACCCTTATTCAGAAAAAATATTAGACCCAAACAACGATCAATACATCCCTGCCACAACATATCCTAATTTAAAAAGTTATCCCACAGGCTTAACCACAGGAATTGTATCTACCTTTATAATTAATGAACCTACATATAGTTGGAATATTACCAACTTTATAAAACCGGCAAAAGACAACTTAATTATTTACGAATTACACATACGAGATTTTACCGAGTCTGATTCTTATAATGAGGCATTAACTCGTCTAGATTATTTAGAATCATTAGGTATAAACGCCATAGAATTGATGCCTATAAGTGAATTTGAAGGAAATGATAGTTGGGGCTATAATCCGTCTTTTCATGGTGCTTTAGACAAAGCCTATGGAACTAAAAACGATTTCAAAAAATTTGTAGATGAGTGTCACGCAAGAGGTATTGCCATAATACTAGACGTTGTATACAATCAGGCATTTGGACAAAGTCCATTAGCTCAAATGTATTGGGATAGCACAAATAATAAACCAGCAGCAGATAATCCTTGGTTGAATACTGATGCAACCCACCCTTATAGTGTTGGCTACGATTTTAATCATGAAAGTATTTACACAAAAAATTATGTAAAACAAACATTAAAGCATTGGATAAATGAATTTAAAGTTGATGGGTTTCGAATTGATTTATCTAAAGGATTTACACAAACAAATAATCCTACTGATGTTGCTGCTTGGGGTAATTATGATGCCTCTAGAATTGCTATTTTAGAAAATTATGCAAATGATATCTGGACAAACACCTCATCTGACATTTATTTAATTTTAGAGCATTTTGCAGATAATTCTGAAGAAACTGTATTGGCTAATTTTGGTTTTTTATTGTGGGGAAATGGAAATCATAACTACAATCAAAATACAATGGGGTTTGCTTCTGAAGCTAATATTAGCTGGATGTCTTATCAAGAAAGAGGATGGAATAATCCAAATCTTGTAGGGTATATGGAAAGTCATGATGAAGAACGATTAATGTATAAGAATTTGAATTTTGGTAATAGTAATGAAAACTACGATGTCAAAAATTTAAATACTGCATTAGCTAGAGAAGAATTAGCTGCAATGTTCCTTTTTACCATTCCTGGCCCTAAAATGATATGGCAGTTTGGCGAACTCGGCTACGAAATTAGTATTGATGAAAATGGACGAACGGGGAGAAAGCCATTACATTGGGAGTATTTTGATGATGTTAATAGAAAAAACATATACAATGTTTGGTCAACACTTATTGCTTTCAAAAAGAAACAACCCGTATTTAATTCAACTGATTTTAATTTAAACGTTGGAAATTTAACGAAATCTATTGTGTTAAAAGATGCATCTATGGATATTGTTGTTATTGGTAATTTTGATATTGTTCCAAAAACTATAACTCCACAATTTACACAAACAGGTACTTGGTATGAATATTTTACCGGAATACAAAAAAATGTAACCAATACTGCTGAATCAATTACATTAAACCCTGGTGAATATAGATTGTACTCTACAGTAAGATTATTGGATCCAAGAGGTGGAACAGCTAATGATGATAGTGATGGAGATGGTATTGTTGATACAGAAGATTTATGTCCTAATACACCAACAGGAATGGTCGTAAATACAACGGGTTGTCCAATTTTCACCTTACCCGAGGACAATTTTAGTGTTCAGGTAGTGAGCGAGACGTGCCCAGATAAGAACAATGGGCAGATGATAATTACAGCGCAAACATCTCAGAGTTATGCAGTAACAATCAACGGCACCGCTTATACATTTACAGATAGTTTAACCGTTGATAGTTTAGCACCGGGTACCTATAGTTTTTGTATTACAGTTACAGGCGAGAGCTATGAACAATGTTTTGAGGTAGCGGTAAAACAAGGCGTAACGGTATCAGGTAAGTCAAGTGTAAGTTCAAACCGAGCTACAATAGAGATAGAAGAAGGTACTGCACCTTTTATTATTTATGTTAATGGCAAAGAGGTCTTAGAGACCAGTTCCCCGGTATTCAATGTTGCCGTAAAACAAGGAGATTTATTAGAGGTAAAAACCTCAAAAACTTGTGAAGGGGTTTACAGTAAATCAATAGTGTTACTAGAAGGTATTGTAGCCTACCCAAATCCAACAAGTGGTGTTTTAGAGATAGCCTTACCGGTATCAGATAAAGAAGTCATAATAAGTTTGTACAGTATTAATTCACAATTAATCTCAAGAAAGGTATATCCAATAATAAATGGAAAAGTACATTTAAATATCGCAAATAAACCAATAGGGTTGTATATTGCAAAAGTACATTTAGACAAACCAGTAACCCTTAAAATTATAAAACAATAGGAATGAAAAAGTTTATATTCACACTCGTATTAGGAACAGCTTTATGGTCTTGTGGCGGAGGAGGAGGAGATACACCACCACCTCCACCACCTGTAAACAAGGCTCCAACAACACCAACATTGGTTTATCCAACAAATAATTTATTGTGTATCAACAATGTATTGGACTTTAATTGGAATGCAGCGACAGATCCTGAGGGAGATGCTATTACCTATCAGGTACAGGTAGCTACAGATGCCAATTTTACACAAATAGTACATACAGTATCAGAAACAAGTACAGTAAGAACACTTTCATTAGAGAAAGGGATTGCTTATTATTGGAGGGTAAAAGCTACCGATAGCAAGAATTTATCCAGTAGTTATTCAAGTACAAATCAGTTTTACACCGAAGGCAATGGTGTGTCAAATTATTTACCATTTTCACCGGTATTGGTATCACCAACCTTAAACAGTACAGAAACAGGTACAACTACAACATTGCAATGGACTGCAAGTGACGTTGACACTTCAGATGTTTTAACATACGATGTTTATTTTGATACGGTTAATCCTCCAGTAGCGATAGCATCATCAAATC
Organism: Lutibacter sp.; assembly: GCA_021647265.1. Taxonomy (GTDB): domain Bacteria; phylum Bacteroidota; class Bacteroidia; order Flavobacteriales; family Flavobacteriaceae; genus Lutibacter. Next base: position 14,898 of record JAKIVA010000017.1, on the reverse strand, counting down.
TAACTACAAATACCTTAGATGTAAATTTAACAGCTTCTACAACGTACTATTGGAAAGTAGTGGTAAAAGATGATAAAGGAGGTCAAACTATTGGGCAAATTTGGAGTTTTGTAACGGATTAAAAGAATAAATGTAACTAAATACAATGAGACTGTCTGAAAAGCAATTACACTTGTCATTTTGAACAAAGTGAAAAATCTCAATATCCTGATATACAGGTGTTTATTTTTAAAAAGATTCTTCTTTTACATGCAGAATGTCACTTTTTAGAAAGCCTCATTGTTCTTTTAAAAAATTACTGAAAGATTGCCAGTAATTTTCATTTCCAACAGTTGAACTCCACAGTGCTTTTGAGCCATGAATCCCATTAACAGTTGGCTTATAATGGGTAACATATATAGGTTTAATTAAAGAAACTAGCTCTTCTAATTTAGGTATTTCTTTTTTTGATGAAGTAACAAAAATAGGCTTATCAATATCTTTAATGGTATTTTTAACATCAATAGATTTGTAATATTCACCCGGACTGAAAGCAACAATGGCTTTTACTTTTTTAGACGTATTCCCTATTAGCAATGCTAAAGTTGCTGAATATGAGCTACCAACAAGAATGATTGGTTGATGTCCATTCATTTCGTACATATAGTCTATAGCAGCTTCAATGTCTTGTTTTGCATCTAAATAATTTGTTGATAAATTTCTCTTTTTAGCCTCCAATGCAGTTTCATTTACAACTCCATTTGCTTCTTTTCCTGACCTCTGATCAATTGCAATGCTTGAGAAACCTAATTTCATTAATTTCAATGCAGTCTCTTTGTATTCTCCTCTGCTAAACCCAGCTTGATGACATAACAAAATGGTTGGTTTTTTATTATTTACTTCATAAATATCAGCTGTAATTGGTAAGCTATCCTTAGTGTAAAAAATTGTTTTTACAATGTAAATATTAGGGGTTTCTTGTTTTTCTATTATTCCGTTATTAACTATTTTAAGGTCTTTCTTTTTTGAAGAAAGAGTACAAGAAATAAATAACAAGCTAATAATCAAAAGAAAATATCGCATAAATAAGTGTGTGATTTTAAGTTAAAACATCAAAATTCCAGCAGCTAAAGATAAAACTCCAATACCAATACCCAATACATTATTACCTGCTGATGCTTTTTCATTGTGGTACTGTACATCTTTTATATCAGTTGTTTTAAGGAGTGTTTTTAATTTCTCACCTTCCTTATAATAAATACCATAATAATCATTACCTATGGATTCTATAGCATCGTAAATATATTTATCTCCATTTAACATTGTTATTTTTAAATAACTCTTCTTTTCACTATTAGCAGCTTCAGCAACTGAGATAGGATCTTCATAAACTTTGCACCCTTGGAGCAAAATAAATAGCAAACCCAACCCTAATAATTTAAAATAACCTTTTCTAGCAATAAAGTTTAACGTCAACATAAAATAAAATTTGTATTAATTTCTCCTTACAATTTACATAATTTTTAATAAATATAGAAAATATCATATCATATTTAATGTATTTATTCTAAAAGTAAATAGTCTATCTCAAAAAATCTATGATAATTATCATGAACTCTATGTTAAAATTAATATGAAAAAGATATAGAAAAAAATAATCTACGTTTATTCAATTTGAATATAGAAACAGAATTAAGATAAACTAGAGTTTATTAAAACTACCTACAAAATACTCAGTATTCTAAATACAAAAAGGCTTGCGTTTCTATAAGGATTCTTGTCTATGTAAATTTTAAATTTCTCCATCTTATAATTTTATTATTAAAAAGTTAAACATTATAAAACTTTGATTATAATACTCATCTACTTCTTCTAAGATACCTTAAGTTTAAATGAATATTCTTTAATAGTATTAAAAAGTAACTTTTTATCAATTGGTTTTGAAATGTAAAAGTCAAATCCTTTTTTTAAAGCTTTTTCTTTATCCGATTCCATAGCAAATGCAGAAAGGGCTATTACGGGTGTAGATGGTTTTATCTTTTTAATTTCTTTCATGGCTTCATTTCCATCCATAATTGGCATTTGAATATCCATTAATACTAAATCTACTTCAGGATTCTTTTTAAACATTTCTACTGCCTGTTTTCCATTATTAGCCTCAATAATTTTAAAATTTGTTTTTGAAAATAATACATTTATATACATCATATTGTATTCTTCATCTTCAGCAACTAATATTATTGTTTCTTTAGTTTTTTTGGTTATCCCCTGTTTGATTTGTTCTTTTTTAGTAGTAAAATCTGTGGGGGTTACAGGTGTTTTATTCTTAGTATAAGGAATTGTAAAATAAAAAGTCGTTCCTTTCTCATTAGAAGTAAACCAAATTTTTCCATGAAATAATTCAACAAAATTTTTTGAAATTGCTAAACCTAAACCTGTTCCTGTATGCTGCTTAACTAAATCAAGATTCCCTTGGAAAAACCTATCGAAAATTTTATTTTTTAACTTTTCATCAATTCCTTCTCCCGTATCTTTTACGTAAAACTGTAAGTTATTTTTTATTAATTTATAACCAAATTCAACTTCTCCTTCATTTGTGAATTTAATAGCATTTGATAATAAATTTGTTAAAATTTGATTTAATTTTGTACTGTCAACATCAATAATACTTTTAGCATTTTCTAAGCCTAATTTACACGTTAACATCAAATTACTCTCAATTGCAATAGGTTTATAAAAAACATATAAATCATTAAGCATCTTATTTAGATCAATACTTTGATAATTTAACTGAACAACTCCTGCTTCTATTTTTGAAAAATCTAATATGTCATTTACAATAGCTAATAACTGTTTACTATTAGTAATTATAATTTCTGCATAATCTTTTCTCTTATTCTCTGGCAAATTTGACTCTAATAAAAATTCTGAAAATCCAATGATACTATTCATTGGTGTTCTAATTTCATGACTCATGCTAGCTAAAAATATTGATTTTAATTTATCGGATTCTTTAGCTTTAATTAAAGCTATATTTAATTCTTTTTCAGCTTTTTTTTGAATGGTAATATCTTCTCTTATTGATAAGTAATTTATTATTTCTCCTTCTTCATTCTTTATTGGTGTTATTGTTGCCTGCTCCCAAAATAGCTTGCCATTTTTAGCTTTGTTTTGAAATTCCCCCTTCCATGTTTTTCCAGATTTAATGGTTTTCCAAAGTTGAGTATAAAATTCTTTTGTGTGTTTTCCTGACTTTAAAATTCTAGGATAATTCCCAAGAGCTTCTTTGGCTGTAAACCCTGAAACTTCTGTGAATCTTGGATTTACATATTCTATCTCCCCATTTATATCTGTAATTATAATTGTATTTACACTCTGTTCAACTACTGTTGAAAGTTTTTTATTCTCAGCCTCTGCTTGTTTACTTTCAGTGATATCTCGAATAATCCCAGTATAACATTTTTTGGCACCTACATTCCAACTTGATAATGAAAGTTCCATTAAGAATTTTGTTCCATCCTTTCGTACCCCTTGTAATTGGATTGGTTTCCCAAATAAATTTTCTTTTCTTATATTATTTAGAATACTTAATGTCTTTTTATGTTTTGATATCTCTAGGGCTGGTATAATATTTTGAATACTTTTGTTTATCATTTCAAAAGAAGTGTAACCAAATATTTTCTCTGCAGTTTTATTCCAAGACAGAATAAATCCCTCAAAATTAATAGTAATGATGGCATTTGGTGCAGATTGGGTAATAGCCCTTGTAAATTCCAAACTCTCATTAAGTGCCTCATCCACTTTCTTACGTTCAGTGATATCCCTCCAAACACAATGGATAATCTTTTTGTTAGGTTCATTAGAAATTGCCGTTAACAATACTTCAACAGGAAATAACTCTCCATCACTTTTTGTGTGTATCCACTCAAAACGATGGGTTCCATTGTTTAAAGCAAGTGCCATCATCTCTTCAGCTTTTATCGTTGAACTTAATCCATCTGGTTGTAATTCTGGTGACAATTCTGAAGGGTGAGAATTTAAAAAAGCCTCCTTAGATTTAAAGTTAAGCATAACAACAGTTGCCTGATTACAATCTATAAAAATTCCATTTTTAATAATTAATAGTGCGTCGCCAGATTTTTCAAATAGTTCTCTAAAATTTCTTTCCCTTTCCTCAAGTTTCTGTTCTGCTTCTTTACGCTTAGTAATATCTCTATTTACACCTCTAAAACCTTGAAATATTCCTTCATTATTAAATATTGGAATAGCACTACTCTCTAGATATCTGTAACCACCTTCTTTATGACTCCATCTGAGTTCTAAATTTTCCCAGCTTTCCTTGAGCTCCGTTTTTTTTAAGAATACTTTAGCAACACGTTCCCTATCTAATTTGTTAATTAAAGAAATGTTATTTTTTCCTATTAATTCAGATTTTGAATACCCTAAAATTTGCTCAACAACTGAATTGCTATAGGTAATTACACCTGTTCCATCCATTTCCCAAATCCATTCTGATGTATTTTCAACTATTGCTCTATATTTTTCTTCACTTTTTCTTAAAGTATCTTTTAATTCATATCGATTTGTAATGTCTATAATTGTTCCTATTGAATGTGTTGGAATTCCCTCATCATTATAGTATGTTTTACCCCTTTCAACTACATACTTTACTTCCCCTAATGGTAACAAGATCCTATGCTCTATTGAATACGAAGTTTTATTTTTTAAAGATTTTAGATATGTTTTATTTACCATATCCTTATCTTCTGGATGAATTAGAGCTAAAAATTTCTCATAGGAAATCTCTATTTCTTGTGGGTTTAAATTAAATATTCTGTAAGTTTCATCAGACCATATTAACTTATTATTAATAATATCTAATTCCCAATCTCCTAAATGAGCTATTTGTTGTATCTCTTTAAGCCTTTTACGAGCGTTATACAATTCTTGTTTTAATTCTTTGTAAGTGTATTTATTTTTCATAAAGTAATAAGAAATCTAATTCGTTATTTTAATCTTTTTTAAAAAAATAACTCATTATTTATGATTTTCTCAAATATAATAAAAAATTAAAAAAAATTAACATTTATGTTCTCTTTCAACCTTTTTATCTATTCTCTTTTACTGATACTTAACGGCCTTTGTAATGTTTTTTACATACTAGTCATTAGTTAAATCTTCTTTTCAATGTTTAAATAACACTCAAAAACCGTAAAGAAATTGTAATTTTAAATATTACTGTACTCAATAAGTAATCACTTTTATTATAGCTAAATTTCAAGTATGTTTTAATAATTTAAAGCAATGAGGAATTACAAAAGTTATTGACTTTTTTAACTAACTCACCAACAATGCTACATAACTAGAAACAAAACCTTACATTTGTCATCTAAATAAAATTTTTAATTATGAGTAACGGAACAGTAAAATTTTTCAATAATTCTAAAGGATTTGGATTTATCACTCCAGAAGAAGGTAACAAAGATGTATTTGTACATGTAAATGGACTAGTCGATGAAATCAATGAAGGGGATAAAGTAAGCTACGATGTAGAAGAAACTCCAAAAGGATTGAACGCAATAAATGTCAAAGTAATTTAATTTATTACTTCTAACTTATTTATGTAAAAAACCTGTCGTAATTGATAGGTTTTTTTTACACCAAATTTTAAGCAAAAAAAGCCCTACATTTCTGTAAGACTTCAGTTAAGTGGCAATGAGGGAATGCACAGGTTTTCTATTTTAAAACAACTCCTGCAAAAACAACCCTATGAGCTCTACTGATTTTGTTTTTTATTTTTCACCAATTATGAAATAAATTTCAGATTTTCTCAAAATAAAAAATCCTGACGAAAAATTCATCAGGATTGTAATTGATGTGGGCAATGAGGGATTCGAACCCCCGACCCCCTCGGTGTAAACGAGGTGCTCTGAACCAACTGAGCTAATTGCCCTAAGCGGATGCAAATATATAACTACAATTTGTATTACACAAAACTTTTCTTTAAAAAAATGGATTATTTTACATTCATATAAAAAAACTATTTCTATACTTTAAAGCATAAAAAAAACTCTGAACCAAAAAGGCTCAGAGTCAATATTTTAAAAATCTATTATTTTGCTAATTCAGGGACATTAGTTAATATATAATCTCCATGCCCAGAAAATATTTTATTATACTCTTTAAAAAATTCTTTTCTTTTACCTTCATCAGACCAATGTTCTTTAACTAGTTTTGAATTTTCTTCAAACATTTTTTCAATATCTGATAAACTTTCTAAAGCAAACACTTCAACAGCATCTCTGCTATTTGCTCCCCATCTATGCCTATGTGTGTAATAACCTTTAATATAGGTATTTTTTTGAGTTACATTTTCAAAATATTCTTTAAATCCCTTTCCACCATCGCCTTGCTTATTCACCTTTACGTAAAAAATCATTGGTTCTTTAGATTGCGTAGTGTAGTCTTTTTGAAAAGGTAATGATGCATATATTTCGTCACTATGCATTGGACTATAATAGCTATTTTGTTTATCAAAAAAAGCTTTTCTTTCATCCTCATCTGGCCATCCTTCATTTATTAAGTCATTGGTAACTTTTGAAGACTTCTCAATATCCTCCCAAGTTTTATAAACCGATACTAATTTGACTTCCGAATCATCTGATGTAAAATAATGAAAGTAATAACCAGAACCTATTATTAAATCGTTTTTCATGGTTACTTTATCAAAGTATTCCTGTTCTGTTTTTAACCAGTCTGAATAGTCTACATCAGGATCAGAACTTCTATGAGCTGTTGTTACAGTAATATAAACTGGTTTAAACTCTTCCTTTTTTTCTTCTTGAGCATTTACTTTAATGGTTAGCATAATGTACAAAATAACATTGCTAACAATAATTTCTTAATTGTTCTCATAATAATAATTTTAGTTAGTAATTGGGTAATTCTCTAGTTAAAAACAATTAAATATTAATTCATTTAGGGTGAAATTATTTAATTAAAATTCCTATACAATATAGGTTTAGTTAGTAGTAGTTCTAATCTAAAAATGAGGTATGATTAGCAATTTTTAAGGGAGTTTTTGCTATAAAGCTCTGTTTATTAATATATTGCTAATATAATAATATTTTTAACATAAAAAAACTAATTTAATATTAAAATGGTTATTTTTTTATTAAATTGTCAGATAATTTAGTCTTTTTATAAAACTTCTGCAACAACAAAAGTACTTCCTCCTATAAAAATCAAATCGTTTTTAGTAGCATTTTTTAAAGCATATTTATATGCTTTGTTTACAGAGGTATAGGTATTTCCCTTCAGTCCAAATTTCAAACATTCTCGTTGGAATTTTTTTGCATCTAAGCCTCTAGGTATATTTGGTTTGCAAAAGTAGTACGTTGCATTTTTTGGAAATATTGGTAGAATTGATTTTAAGTCTTTATCACTTACAACCCCTAAAACAATGTGTAGCTTTTCGAAAGACACTGCTTTTAATTGGCGCATTACATAATTTAAACCTTCTTTATTATGCCCTGTATCACAAAAAACTTTTGGATGTTCATTTAACTGTTGCCACCTTCCTAAAAGCCCTGTATTATTAATAACATTGTTTAAGCCTTTCTTAATATTTTCTTCAGTAATAGTATACCCTTTTGTTTTTAAGATATTTATAGTTTCAATAGCTGTTTTTATATTGTGAATTTGATAAACTCCTTTTAAATCTGATGGATATATCTTTTTAATTGTGGAAGAAGCTAAAAATAAAGGAGATTTGTTCTTTAGTGCAATTTTTTTAAAAATAGGGAATGTTTCTTTATGAAACTCTCCTATTACAACAGGAATTCCCTTTTTTATAATACCTGCTTTTTCCACAGCAATTTCCGGAAGTGTCTCTCCTAAAAACTGCGTATGATCCAAACCTATATTTGTAATAACAGATACTTCTGGAGTAATAATGTTTGTAGAGTCTAATCTCCCCCCTAATCCTACTTCAATTATTGCTATATCAACCTTTTGTTTTGCGAAACAATCAAATGCCAAACCTACGGTCATTTCAAAAAAAGAAAGTTTGTTTCTTACTAAAAAAGATTTATTTTTTTTAATAAAATTTATAACATCTATCTTTCGAATTACTTTACCATTAATTTTAATACGCTCTCTAAAATCTTTTAAATGCGGTGAAGTATAGAGTCCAACTTTATAACCAGTTTGTTGTAAAACAGAAGCAATTATATGACTTGTAGAACCTTTACCATTGGTGCCAGCCACGTGAATTGATTTGAATTGTTTTTCAGGATTGTTTAAATGCTTAGATAACGCAATACTGTTTGTTAAATCTTTTTTAAAAGCCATTTTCCCTTGCCTTTGAAACATTGGCAATTGTAAAAACATCCAATCAGTAGTTTCTATATAATTCATTAAAATTATTGTGAAAGTGAAAATCTGTATTTTATGGTTCCTACTTGTTTAGATGGGGCGTTTGTGTCTGGCTGCCATGTTGTTTTTAAAGCTGCTTCTTTAGCCTGAATTAATAAACATTGAGCTGTATTTGTAGACCCTTTAACTCCCGGCGTTGCTTTTATAACTTTTCCATAGGTATTAACTTCTATTCTAACTACTACCAAACCTTCCTCATTACAAACATAGTTAGGTTTTGGACGATTTATAGGTTTTCTATTCCCTAAATTATAATCACCACTTCCTCCGCCTCCACCATTTCCATAATATCCATTAGCATTTGGGTCTCCGTTAATATTTCCTTTATCTCCGGGTGTTAAATCATTCCCTTCTCCTCCATTTGCAGTACCACTAGAATTATTAATTCCACCTATTAAGGCATCTAACTTTTTTCTTTTTGCCGCTTCTTCAGCTTTTTGTTTTGCAATAGCTGCTTGTTTGGCTCTCTCTATTTTATCTTTTTCTAGTTGTTTTTTTCTTGCAATTTCATCTGCTTTCCGCTTTCCATCCTGTTTTTTCTTTATGGCTATTGATTCTTCGTTATTTTGTGTTGCAACATCTTCTACCGCTTCAGATACTTTTTCTTTAATTTTAGGCTCACTTGTTTCTTGAACTTCTTCTTGTTTCTCCTCCATTATTTTTTCTTCTGAAACAGTTTTTAATGGCGCCTTAGGTTGAACATTCCCCATGCCAACATTTGATGTTCCAAAGTTTATTGCAATACCATATTCTTCTGGAGGATCTAAATACGTTATTCCAACAAAAAAAATAGAAATCAATAACAAACTCATTATTACACTTGTAAGTACTGCCGATTTTCTTTTATTCTTTGTGTCTAAAAAACGAAGCATTTTATTTAGGGCGAACTGCCAGTATTACTTTAAATCTATTACGGTTTGCTATGTCCATAATTTTTACTGCTTTTTCAATGGGCACACCCTCTTCAGCTCTTAAAATTATGGTTGGTTTTTCTTTCTTTGATAACAATGCCAACAAGTTTTGTTCCAATTTAGATTCTTTTACTTTTTTATTATTGATATAATACACTAATTTTTTAGTAATACTTACTGAAACAGATTTTTTGTTTTCAGTTTTACCACTGGCCTTGGGTAGTAAAATATCCAATGCGCTTGTTGTAACCAAGGTTGAAGTAATCATAAAAAATATGAGTAGCAAAAATACAATATCCGTCATAGACGACATATTAAAATTTGGATTTATCTTATTTCTACCTCTAATATCCATAATTAAATAGGTTCGTTCAATAAATCTAAAAACTCAACCGATTTGGCTTCCATTTCATAAACAACTTTATTGGTTCTCACCACCAAATGGTTGTATTGAATATACGAAATTATTCCAACAATAAGTCCCGCAACAGTTGTTGTCATTGCTGTGTACAATCCATCAGATAACATTTTAATATCTATTTGCCCTCCTGCATTTGCAATTTCATGAATAGCAACAATCATTCCTATTACAGTACCTAAAAAACCTATCATGGGTGCAGCTCCTGCAATTGTTGCTAATACACTTACATTTTTTTCTAATTTATAAATTTCTAACCGTCCAGCATTTTCAATGGCAGTATGAATATCTGCCAAAGGTTTTCCAATTCGCGATATCCCTTTTTCAATTAGGCGAGAAGCGGGTGAATTTACCTGTGCACATAACACTTTTGCAGCATCTAATTTTCCATGAGATACATAATCTCTAATCTTGTTCATAAAATTACTGTCAGTTTTTGAAGCCGCTTTTATAGTAAAAAATCGTTCAAAATAAATATATAGTGCAACAACTAATAAAACAACCAGTAAAGCAATAATAATTTGACCACCTAAACCTCCGTCCATTACTAGGTTGTAAATAGACAATGTTTTCTCTTGAGACGTTCCATCTTCAACAATATTTTGTGAAGAATTAGCCATCTGCTGAATAGCAATAAGCATATAATAATTTTTTAAATTCTATAAAGTATGAAACGATAGATTCTTTCGAAAATTGTACAGTCTATTTAAAGTTAAATTTATAAGGACTCCATAAATAATAATAAGATGTAACCTAGAACGTAACCTACAACTGCTAACCAAGATATTTTTTTCATATACCAAATAAAGTCAATTTTCTCCATTCCCATTGCAGCAACACCTGCCGCTGAACCAATTATTAGCATACTACCACCTGTACCAGCAGCATAAGCTATTAAATGCCAAACACTTGCATCCATTGGTGCATTGTACATACCCATAGAAGCAGCTACCAAAGGAACGTTATCTATAATTGCTGAAAGAACACCTAAAATAGATATCACAATATCTTGATTTGGAATGGTCTGATTAAGCATTTCCGCTAAATATCGCAATGTTCCAACAGAGGTGAGCTCTCCGTCAACCATTACTGCTCCATATACTAATGATTCTAAAGCTGCTACAGCCATTAAAATTCCTAAGAAAAATAAGATACTCGACATTTCAATACGAGATAATGCCTTATGTGCAGAATATAAATGCCTTCTTTCTTTAGAAAAATCTTCTTCAGGATGTATAAATTCTGAAACAAGCCAAACAACGCTCAACCCTAACATCATTCCTAAGTATGGTGGTAAATGTGTAACCGTTTTAAAAACAGGCACAAATAATATCATTCCTATTCCAAGAAATAACATTGTTTTACTACTCAATAAATTTTCTGTTTCTTTTTCTTCTTCACTAATTTTTACTTCTTTTATTTTTCCTTTAAATGCAGGTATAAACAGTGTTGCTAATGTTACTGGCACAATAAGATTTACTAATGATGGCAAAAATAATCGTTCAACCAAATGTAATGCTGAAGTTCGTTTTCCAATCCAAAGCATTGTTGTAGTTACATCTCCAATAGGAGACCAAGCTCCTCCAGCATTTGCAGCAATAACAATTAAACCCGCAAACCAAAGACGATCTTGTTTGTTAGGTATTAGCTTTCTCAATAATGTTACAAGTACAATTGTTGACGTTAAATTATCTATAACAGCTGAAAGGAAAAAAGCCAATACAGCAATTATCCATAGTAATCTTGTTTTACTTTTTGTAGTAACCCAACCTTTTAAAATTTCAAAACCTCTATGTAAATCAATAATTTCTACAATCGTCATCGCTCCAATTAAAAACACTAAAATCTCAGCTGTTTTTCCTAAATGATGTAACAATAAATTCGTAAACCCTTCCTCTGCATGTTCATCAATAACACCATTTATGGCTTTAAAAGTAGTTTCATGCCCATCTATTAAAGTTAACCAACCCTCGTGAAAACCAACTGCTAATAAAGCCCACATTAAGGCTGCCATAAACAATGCTGGAACCGTTTTATCTAACCCCAAAGGGTGCTCTAGTGTAATAGATAAATAACCTAATACAAAAACAAGTATTATTATTGATATCATAATTTAAATTTAATTTTCGATAAATATATAAAATTTCATAGAAAAGCACCTTTTTAATTTCTCTAATGTTTTATAAATAATTATTACTTATTAACCGTATGTTTTTGTTAAATAATTCAGTAAAAAATTGAAATTATGAAGTTAATTTCTTAAACTTACACTAAAGTTTGCTCAACGTTAACACTCTCTTTAAAACAATCAAAAATGACACTCATAAAAAACAAATTAACACCTATAAATTATGACATTGTAAAAGCTAAAATTTCAACATCTGGAATTGAAAATATAGGCAAATCATCTATAAGAGAACTAGTTAGCCTAGTTAACACTATTGAGGAAGACTCTGGCGAAAAATTTATAAGAATGGAAATGGGCGTTCCTGGTTTAGCCCCTCCTGAAATTGGCACAAATGCAGAGATAACAGCTTTAAAAAATGGTGTTGCTTCTAAATACCCAATGATTGATGGAATTGCACATTTAAAGGATGAAATCTCTCTTTTTGTTAAAAACTTTTTAAATATTGATGTAGATAGGAAGGGTTGTATTCCAACGGTTGGATCTATGCAAGGTGGCTTTGCCTCCTTTTTAATGATTCATAAATTAAATAAAAAAAAAGATACCGTTTTATTTATTGATCCCGGTTTCCCAGTACAAAAACAACAATTAGACATTTTAGAACAAAAATATGAAACTTTTGATGTTTATAATTACCGAGGTGAAGCATTAAAAGAGAAATTAGAATCCTACCTAATAAAAGGAAATATTTCTTCAATTATTTATTCAAATCCCAACAATCCCTCTTGGATATGTTTCTCTGAAAAAGAACTAAAAATAATTGCTGAATTAGCTATTAAATACAACATCATTGTTATTGAAGATTTGGCTTATTTTGCCATGGATTTTAGAAAAGATTACTCAAAACCTGGAAAACCTCCATACCAACCTACGGTAGCTAATTACACTGATAACTGGATTTTATTAATTTCAAGTTCAAAAACATTTTCATATGCAGGGCAACGTGTTGGGATGATGGTTATAAGCGACCAATTATTCAATAAAAAATATCCTCAATTAGAAGACAAATTAGGAAACCCTTTGTTTGGTTACAACCTTATTTACAAAGTACTGTATTCTCTATCTTCTGGCGTAACCCACTCTGCTCAATATGGTTTAGCTGCAATGTTAAACGCCGTTAATAATGGAACTTTTAATTTTGTTGAACAAGTAAAAGAATACGGAAGAAGAGCTAAGGTCATGAAAAAAATATTTACTGAAAATGGTTTTACAATTGTTTATGATAAAGATGAAGACAAACCTTTAGCTGATGGGTTTTATTTTACATTTTCATATAAAAACATGAGTGGAGATGAATTATTAGAAAGACTGTTATATTATGGTATTTCTGCTATTTCCTTGGCGATTACAGGAAGTGAACATACTGAAGGTTTACGCGCTTGTGTTTCCCAAACGAAACCATCCCAATTTAAAGATTTAGAATTTAGGTTAAAACAATTTCACAAGCATTATCCTAATTAAAATGGTTATTTTATACAATTACAATAACCTTTAAAATTTTACATATTTAGCAAAATTTAAGTCATAAAAGACTTATATTTGAAAAAAATTAAATTATTATTTAAACCTGTTATTAATTATGGATTTTAATTTAACTGAAGAACATATAATGATTCGCGATGCTGCTCGCGATTTTGCACAAAACGAACTATTACCTGGCGTAATTGAACGAGATGAAAAACAACAATTTCCTGCCGAGCAAGTAAAAAAAATGGGGGAACTTGGATTTTTAGGAATGATGGTTGACCCTAAATACGGAGGAAGCGGTTTAGACACTATTTCTTATGTATTGGCAATGGAAGAAATTTCTAAAATTGATGCTTCTACTTCTGTTGTAATGTCAGTAAATAATTCGTTAGTTTGCTGGGGGCTTGAAACTTTTGGTACTGAAGAACAAAAACAAAAATATTTAGTTCCACTAGCAAAAGGAGAAATAATTGGAGCCTTTTGTTTAAGTGAACCTGAAGCTGGATCTGATGCTACTTCGCAACGAACCACTGCTATTGATAAAGGAGACCATTACTTAATTAACGGAACAAAAAACTGGATTACCAATGGTGGTACAGCAAGTGTGTATTTAGTTGTTGCTCAAACTCATGTAGAAAAAGGACATCACGGAATTAATGTATTTATTGTAGAAAAAGGAATGGATGGCTTTGTCGTTGGAAACAAAGAAAACAAATTGGGTATTCGAGGTTCAGATACACATTCTTTAATGTTTACAGATGTTAAAGTTCCGAAAGAAAATAGAATTGGTGAAGATGGCTTTGGTTTTTCATTTGCAATGAAAACACTGGCAGGAGGAAGAATTGGAATTGCTTCTCAAGCACTGGGAATCGCCTCTGGAGCCTATGAACTAGCTTTGCAATATTCTAAAGAGCGTAAAGCTTTTGGCAAAGAAATTAGCAGACATCAAGCAATTGCTTTTAAATTAGCAGACATGGCCACCGAAATTGAGGCTGCTCGTTTTCTATGCTTAAAAGCAGCTTGGGATAAAGATCAACATAAAAATTACGATTTAAGTGGTGCAATGGCAAAACTATACGCTGCCGAAACAGCGATGAAAGTAACTGTTGAAGCCGTTCAAATTCACGGAGGGTACGGTTTTGTAAAAGAATACCATGTTGAGCGTTTAATGCGTGATGCAAAAATTACACAGATTTACGAAGGAACTTCTGAAATTCAAAAAATTGTAATTTCTAGGAGTATTCTAAGAGATTAAAATTCTTTCTTTCTAATCTTGAGAAATGTTTTGATAAATTAAAAATATCTTACTTGAGGTCGTCTAAAAAGTAATTTTTAGGCGATTTTTTTTTTTTAATAATTTCTGTTATTTTTTTCACTGCATATCCGCTTAAGCTCCACTTACTGTAATGCTTGCTATTATTAGTCTATCAAATATTTTTTCACCAAAATACCTTCTGTTTAGTTTATAAACAAACTCGTTTAAGTATAATTGTAGGTATTTC
>JAKIVA010000016.1 GCA_021647265.1 Lutibacter sp. | reverse complement strand
TTTTAAAAACGCATCATTAAATAATTCTTCTTTCTTCATTACTGTATAAAATTTAAAATTAATAAAAAATAGCTTGGGTCATGACCCAAGCTATTTTTTAAACTTACACAGTTTATGTGATACTGCTAATTTAACCTTGCTCTTCTGCTGTTCGTAATCTCTGAACATATTGAGCTTTTATGTTTTGAGCACGTTTAACTACTGAAGGTTTGTTGAATTGTTTACGGTTACGTAAATTTTTCATTGTTTTCGTACGATCAAACTTCCTTTTGTAACGTT
The DNA here is from genome assembly GCA_021647265.1 of Lutibacter sp. Lineage (GTDB taxonomy): Bacteria > Bacteroidota > Bacteroidia > Flavobacteriales > Flavobacteriaceae > Lutibacter. The sequence continues at coordinate 51,566 of JAKIVA010000016.1, read as the reverse complement.
TTAACGCTCTATCTATATTTTCTCCGTCCTTTACAGGTATAATTAACATATTTTGGCACCTCCTTTCAAACTGTTCTCTTTTAATTTTTGGACTGCAAAGGTACAATTAATTATTTTATTTATTATTTATTTATTAAAAAAAAAAATAGTGTTGATTGATATTTCTATGTTGCAGGTTTATATTCCTTCTTATCGATAATCATTTTTGCTATAATTTCTCTTAAAATTTCTGAAGTTCCACCTCCTATTTGGCCTAATCTACTATCTCTTAATAATCTTGCCATTGGATATTCTTCCATATATCCATAACCGCCTAACAGTTGCAAACAATCGTTTATAACACTGTCTGCCATTTTTGTTGAAAGTAATTTAGACATGCTTGCTTCTTTAACAATATATTGACCTTCATTCAATCTCTTTGCTATAGAATAATTAAACTCTTTACACATTTCAACTTCACTCGCCATATCAGCAACTTTATGTCTCAAGGCTTGGAATTTATCAAGTGTTTTACCAAAGGCCTGCCTTTCAGATATATACTGTATGGCATATTCTAAGGCAAATTCAGCTCTGGCATGCGCATTAACTCCCATAACTAATCTTTCTAAAGCAAAATGACTCATAATGTACGAGAATCCTTTACCCTCTTCGCCCATTAAATTTTGCTCAGGAATTACAACATTATCAAAAGCTATTTCACCCGTGTCAGATGCTTTCCAACCCAACTTATCTAACTTAGTAGCCGATACCCCCTTTGTTTCCCTATCTATAATAAAAATACTAATTCCTTTATTTCTTGATGTTGTATCTGTTTTTGCTGCTACTACTAAATAATCTGAGTAAACACCATTGGTAATAAATGTTTTTGAGCCATTAATAACATAATTAGCTCCTTTTTTTATTGCTGTTGTTCTCATACCTGCAACATCAGAACCTCCAAATGGTTCCGTGATACATAGGCATCCTATTTTATCTCCATGAATACTTGGTGTTAGATACTCCTTTTTTATACGGTCATTCCCCTCCTTATTGATGTGAGTCATAGCTAAATAAACATGTGCCCACATTGCTGCTGCAAATCCACCTGAATTTACCCTCTGCAATTCTTCTAAAAATATAATTGTATAAAAAATATCTAAATTTAATCCACCGAATTCTTCTGGAGAATTCAAACCAAAATAGCCCATTTCTCCAAATTTATTCCAAATAAAACGGTCAATGGTGCCTGTTTTTTCCCATTTATCAATATGAGGAACTACTTCTTTTTTTAAAAAATCTCTAAAGCTTTTTCTAAAAGCTTCATGTTCTTCGGTAAAATACATACTATTCATAATGGCTAGTATCTTAAGTGTTATTATTCAGCCACCAAATATAAGGCTATTCTATCGAATTTTTCTATTGGAAAACCATCAATTTTTTTTAACTCTTCAAGTGTTTGAATCTCAGCAACTTCATCTCTATAATTAAATATTTTTTTGGTGAGTTCATAATCAATATAAACAATAGTTAAAACTTGTTTGAAAGTTGCCTCGTTTATATTAATTTTTTGAATAACAGGAGGTTTAACAACTTCAAAACGCAGCAAAACCCTATCAATTACTTCTTTATCAATATTCCAAACTTCATACAACTGATTGTCAAATGAAAAACCGTGTAATCTACTTCTATAAGCTATAATTCTGTCAGCCAATTTTTCACCAATACCATTCACTATTCTTAAATCTGAAGCTTTTATAGTATTTATATCCTGTTTTACAATTATTTTTTTAGGTGAATTTGTAAATTTATCTTTTTGAGTTGCTTTTTTTGAATTAACCCATTTTGGGAATTTAAAATTTGGACTTATTACATTTAATAGGCTATCACTTATTTTAGTTACTTCCTGAAATTGTTTTATCGAATTAACGTAACTTCCTTTTTCTCTATAACTATGTAACCTATCAATTTCATCAATACTTAAACCAAGTTGATAACCTTTAAAATCAGTAATAAAATTTGGATTAAATAAATAAACTTTAAACTTTTTGTTTTCTAATTCAATGGCTTTTAAAGAGTCTAATTCCTTTTGAAAAAGAGCTATTTCCTCCTCAGGTAAATTGATTGTTTCATTTGAAGAAAAATCGACAAAAAAGAATACTGCCTGAAGTAGAACAATAATTAATACTAAAAATAAAATTCCATTTCGTTGACGTTTATTGTACCCGAAATGGAATTTTGAATAATTCATTGTATTAATTTAACATCTATGCTTTTCTAGATTTTATTGCTGTCATATATTTATTCAACTCTTCTTTCACCTTAGGTGCCAACAGCACTAAACCTATCATATTAGGTACCATCATTGCAAAAATCATGGCATCTGAAAAACCAATTACAGAACCTAAACTTGCTGCTGAACCAATTACAACAAAAACAAGAAATAATATTTTATACGCGTATTCCATTTTTTTAGTTCTTCCAAACAAATAAGCCCATCCTTGAAAACCGTAGTAAGACCAAGAAATCATTGTTGAAAATGCAAATAACACAACGGCTATTGTTAAAACATAAGGGAACCAAGAAATTACAGAAGCAAAAGCACCTGATGTTAATAAAATTGCTTGAGCATCATTTAAACTCGCATTTTCTGCGGCTACATTCCCTGTAATTACTAAAACTAAGGCAGTCATTGTACAAACAACAACAGTATCAATAAAAGGTTCTAACAATGCTACCATACCTTCAGATGCAGGATATTTTGTTTTTACAGCAGAGTGAGCAATAGAAGCCGATCCAACACCTGCTTCATTTGAAAATGCCGCCCGTCTAAAACCTTGAACTAATACACCTACTGCACCTCCTATTACACCTTCTGGACTAAATGCTCCGTAGAATATTTGCGAAATAGCATCACCAATCATATCATATTTAGAAATTAAGACAAATAAAGATGCTGCCACATATATTACTACCATAAAAGGTACAATCTTATCAGTTACTTTGGCAATTTTTTTAATTCCACCAATAATAACAATACCAACTAAAACAGCCATAATTATACCAAAAAGCCACCCTTTGCCATTTAAAAAAGATGCTTCTCCTCCAGTTATATGCTCCACTAATTGAAAAGCTTGATTTACCTGAAACATGTTTCCTCCTCCAAAAGAACCTCCAATAACAAATACAGCAAATACCCCTGCCAATACCTTTCCTAATTTTCCTAACCCTTTTGATTTTAACCCTTTTGTTAAATAATACATTGGCCCTCCAAAAACAGTACCATCAGATTCTATATCTCTGTATTTTACACCTAAGGTACACTCTACAAATTTAGAAGCCATGCCTAAAAATCCTGCTATAATCATCCAAAAAGTAGCACCTGCACCACCAATGGAAACTGCAATAGCAACCCCAGCTATATTCCCTAATCCAACCGTAGCTGACAAGGCAGCTGTTAACGCCTGAAAGTGAGAAACTTCACCTGTATGTCCTTCAACTCTTATTGTATCAGGATTATCACCATCATCTGTAAAAACAGCTCCAGCAACTTCTACATTGTGATCTTTTCTTCCTTCTAGGTCATCATATTTACCACTTACAATTTTTATTGAAGTAAAAAAACCTCTAAAATTTATAAAATTAAAATAAAATGTAAAATAAGTAGCTCCTAATATTAAAGGAAACAATACCCAATATATTTTAATGTTTTCTGAGAAAGGTATTTGATAGAAAATTAAATCTACAAACCAACCTGTTGCATTACCAAATGCTTGATCTATTCTTTCATCTAATCCTTTTTCAACTGCTTCTTGAGCAAATGTTACAAATGGCAATACGAATACTAGTAGTGATAGAAGTTTTTTATTCATAATTTTTGGTAAAATTTTTAAAAGTAGCTGCAATATGGCAAAAAAAAAAAGTTGTTACAAGTTTTTATCTTTAAACTTGTAATATTCCATAAACACTATAATTTATAACATTATAATACTTGGCGTAATTTCTCAATTTGATTGGGTCTTCCTAGTACAATTAAATTAGAGTTTGGCTCTAATTTTGTTGTTGCTTCAGGATTTATAATATATTCATTTTGAGGTGTTTTAAATCCTATAACCGTACAACCTGATTTTCGTCGTACATCTAAATCTAAAATTGTTTTATCTAAAAATTCAGAAGGCAAATCATTAATTGCAATTTCTTCTAAATTAGTTGAACACTCTTCGGTAATTGTTAATTTTTCAACAAATTCAACCAAATCTGGTGTTACAACTAAAGATGCCATATGTTCTCCTCCTATTTTATCTGGCATAATTATGTTTGTAGCACCTGCAATCATTAATTTACTACATGAAGATTCATTGGAGGCCCTGCTAATTATTGTGAAATCTTTATTTATTTGCCTCGCTGAAAGTACCACAAACAAATTATCTGCATCAGACGGCAATGCGGTAATTAAACTTTTTGCATTTTCAAGTGCAGCTTTTTCAAGTGCTTCATCTCCTGTGGCATCTCCTTCAATATAAAGTATATTATTGCGGTCTAACTCTTCTAATAGGTCTTTATTTCTTTCAATAACAACACAAGGCATATTAAATTTTTTAAGTTTAACAATTGCTTGTCTACCATTACGCCCGTAGCCACACACAACAGTATGATTCTTTAATTTTTGAATTTTTTGTTGCATTTTTTTATATTTTAAAAGTTGAAAAAAATTATCTTTTGCCAAATATTCCGTTAAAGCTGTTACTGAATATCCATAAACAGCGATACTTAAAATAATTAATATAATTGTAAATATTTTTTCTGTTTGATTTAATTCGTGGAGCGTTCCAAACCCAACGGTAGACATTGTAATTATTGTCATATAAGCTGCGTCGATAAACGTATCATTTGAAATAATTATAAAACCTATTATACCTATTGATAATACCGTAATTAACAATAGTATTGAAATATATAATTTAGCTTTTACAATCATAGTTTATAAATCAAAAACAGAATTTCTCTTGGTGTAAATCATATCTTTTAACCGTAATAAAAAAGCCAATGTTAAGTATATTCCGAAGGAAAACCCTAAAGTAACAAACGATATATATATAAAAAATAAACGAACATTTGAAACACTTATTCCTAATCTATCAGCAAATCTAGAAGACACAGCGAAACCGTGTTTTTCAAAATAATGTCGTAAAGAATCTATCCATCTCATATCAAAAAAATTTATCGCAATATACTAATTTTCAAAATAAAGAAGTATATGTTTACCTAATTTGTAGTTTCAATTTTTTAACTTTGCAACTTTCTAAAAAATAAATGACAAAACCCAATGAATATATTGATATTCAGGGAGCACGAGTTCATAATTTAAAAAATATTGATGTTCGTATCCCTAGAGAAAAGCTTGTAGTTATTACAGGCTTAAGCGGTAGCGGAAAATCTTCACTAGCATTTGACACTATATACGCTGAAGGACAACGTAGGTACATTGAAACTTTTTCAGCCTATGCTCGTCAGTTTTTAGGAAATTTAGAAAGACCCGATGTTGATAAAATCGACGGACTTTCTCCTGTTATTTCAATTGAACAAAAAACCACAAATAAAAGTCCGCGTTCTACAGTAGGTACTATTACTGAAATTTATGATTTTTTAAGATTATTTTATGCTCGTGCGGCTGATGCTTATTCATACAATACCAATAAAAAGATGGTAAGCTACAGTGATGAGCAAATAAAAGAGCTTATTTTAGATACTTATAAAGAAAAAAAAATAGTGATTCTTGCTCCGGTAGTTAAATCTAGGAAAGGGCATTATCGAGAGCTTTTTGAACAAATAGCAAAGCAAGGTTTTGTACGAGTACGTATTGATGGTGAAATAAAAGAAATTAAAAAAGGAATGCGGCTAGATCGCTACAAAACACATGATATTGAAATTGTAATTGATCGTTTATTTGTAAACAAATCTTCAGAAAAAAGACTTGAAGAAACCATTACAACTGCCTTATATTCAGGTGATAATGTATTGATGGTTTTAGAACACAATACAAGTACTCCGCGCTACTTCAGTCGAGATTTAATGTGTCCTGAAACCGGTATCTCATATCCAAATCCTGAGCCAAATAATTTCTCATTTAATTCTCCTAAAGGTGCTTGTAAAACCTGTAATGGGCTTGGGAAAATAAATAAAATAAACCTTCAAAAGGTTATTCCTAATAAGTCTATTTCCATTAAAAGCGGAGGAATTACACCTCTTGGAGAACAAAAGAATAATTGGATTTTTAAACAGCTACAATTAATTGCTGAACGTTACAAATTTCAATTAAGTGATGCCATTTCCAAAATACCAAGTGAAGCTTTAGCTATAATTTTACACGGAGGAAATGAAAAATTTAAAGTTGCTTCAAAAATAATGGGTATTACTAGAAATTATGAAATTGATTTTGAAGGTATTATTAGTTTTATAGAAAATCAATATAAATTAAGTGAATCTAGTGCTATTAAACGATGGGCTAAAGACTTTATGGATGAAGTGCCTTGTGAAACTTGTGAGGGTAAAAGACTAAAAAAAGAAGCTTTACACTTTAAAATTAACAATAAAAATATTTCAGAATTAGCTCAACTTGACATTTCTGAACTTGCAAATTGGTTTGCTAACATTGAAAAAAAATTAACCGAGAAACAATTAAAAATAGCTTCTGAAATAATAAAAGAAATTCGTACTAGAATTCAGTTTTTATTAAATGTAGGTTTAGATTATTTAACATTAGACAGAAGCTCAAAATCACTATCGGGTGGTGAAGCTCAGCGCATTAGATTGGCAACTCAAATTGGTTCTCAACTAGTTGGAGTTCTTTACATTTTAGACGAACCAAGTATAGGCCTTCATCAGCGTGATAATCAGAAATTGATAAATTCTCTATTAAATTTAAGAGATGTTGGTAATTCTGTAATTGTTGTAGAGCATGACAAAGAAATGATTGAACATGCAGATTTCGTACTTGATATTGGCCCTGGAGCCGGACATCAAGGTGGTGAAATTGTTAGTAAAGGAACTTTTGAGGAACTAAAACAACATAAAACCCTAACTGCAGATTATTTAAACGGCACAAAAAAAATAGAAATACCTAAAAAAAGGCGAAAGGGAAATAACCATAAAATAACATTAACTGGTGCTACAGGTAATAATTTAAAAAATATTACTGTAGATTTTCCATTAGGAAAACTTATTTGTGTTACAGGAGTTTCAGGCAGTGGAAAATCTACACTCATTAATGAAACCTTGTATCCTATTTTAAACAAACATATTTATAGAGGCGTTAAAAAACCTATGCCCTATAAATCAATTAAAGGGTTACAACATATAGATAAAGTAATTGCAATTGACCAATCTCCTATTGGAAGAACACCCCGATCAAACCCTGCAACTTATACTGGAGTTTTTAGTGAAATTAGAGACTTGTACGCTAAAACAAACGAAGCTTCGATAAGAGGCTACAAACCAGGAAGGTTTTCTTTCAACGTAAAAGATGGAAGATGTGAAACTTGTAAAGGAGGTGGTGTAAGAGTTATTGAAATGAGTTTTTTACCAGATGTGCATGTTGAATGTGAAACCTGCCAAGGAAAGCGTTTTAACAGAGAGACACTAGAAATTAGATACAAAGGAAAATCAATTTCAGATGTTTTAAACATGACCATTGATGATGCTGTAACTTTTTTTGAAAATATTCCTAAAATTTACAGAAAACTAAAAACCATTCACGATGTTGGTTTGGGGTATATAACACTTGGCCAACAATCTACAACACTTTCTGGTGGTGAAGCACAACGCATAAAACTGGCTTCAGAATTATCAAAAAGAGATACGGGAAATACATTTTATATTTTAGACGAGCCAACAACTGGGCTTCATTTTGAAGACATACGTGTTTTAATGTTAGTACTTAATAAACTAGCTGATAAAGGAAATACAATACTTGTAATTGAACATAATTTAGATGTGATAAAATTAGCAGATTACGTAATTGACATTGGTATGGAAGGTGGAAAAAATGGTGGGGAGTTAATTTGTTTTGGAACCCCAGAAAAAGTAAGTACACATAAAAAAAGTTATACTGCACAATTCTTAAAAAAAGAATTAAATTAGCCAATTATTTAATACTTAATATTTTCACTCAGTTTAACATTGACAATTAAGATATATGACACCTAACGAAGATAAAAAAATAAGAGAAAAATTTAAGCAAAAAACCTGGAATGAAATTAGAACTAATGATTCTTGGGCCATATTTAAAATTATGGCTGAATTTGTTGAAGGATTTGAACGTTTAGGAAAAATTGGCCCGTGTGTAACTATTTTTGGATCTGCACGTACAAAACCAGACCATAAATATTATAAATTAGCCGAACACATATCGTACACCTTAACAAAACATGGGTATGGAATTATCACAGGTGGAGGCCCTGGAATTATGGAAGCTGGGAATAAAGGAGCTCACAGAGCTAAAGGAACTTCTGTTGGTTTAAACATTGAATTACCTTTTGAACAACATGACAATCCGTATATAGATTCTGATAAAAGTTTAGATTTTGATTACTTTTTTGTACGCAAAGTAATGTTTGTAAAATATTCTCAAGGGTTTGTTGTCATGCCTGGCGGTTTTGGGACAATGGACGAACTTTTTGAAGCAATTACACTAATTCAAACTAATAAAATTGGTAAATTCCCAATTGTTTTGGTAGGAAGAAAATTTTGGAGTGGTATTATGGATTGGATAAAAAACACCCTACTTGAAGAGGGTAATATTAGCCCCAAAGATTTAGATCTAATTTCATTAGTTGATACCGAAGAAGAGGTTTTAGAAGTAATTGATACTTTCTATAAGAAATACAGTTTGAGCCCTAACTTCTAATTTTAAGTCTTTTGAAAAAAAATGTAATTTTAACTATATTAACTTACATTATTTGTTTGAATATTTCTTATTCTCAAACCAATAATATTAAAATGTCTGTAACTTTAAATACAGATACAAACACACTTAATATTACCCAAAAAACTATTTTTTATAATAAATCTGATAGTATCCTAAAGACTATTTATTTTCATAATTGGCCCAATGCTTATAGAGATAAACAAACACCACTGGCCAAACGTATTGTTGAAAATTACTCAAAATCCTTTCATTTTGCAAAAGAGAAACAACGAGGCCGTACAACTATAAATAGTATTTCAATAAATTACGATATTGCCACTTGGGAAATTACCAAACAAAATCCTGATATTTTAAAAATTAATTTAAACAAACCTCTAAACCCAAATGATTCTGTAAAAATAATTACAACTTATTCTGTGAAACTTCCAAAAGATAAATTTACCAAATACGGTGCTAATCCAGTTAGCTACAATTTAAAATATTGGTACCTATCTCCTGCCATTTTCAACAATAAATATGGTTGGAAAATATATAGTAATTTAGATTTGGATGATTTATATATCAATTACACCAATTATTATATAAAAATTAACGTACCAAAAAAATATGTTGTAAATACGGATTTAAAAACAACAAAAAAAATCAATGGTGATTATAATAGTTATATTTTAACAGGTAAACAAAAATTAGATGTTGAATTAAATATTACCTCAGCAAATGATTTTATCACATTCAATTCAAATCCAGTCTCCATAACAACTAATCTTGACTCTGATAAGTTAAATGGGGTTATTAAAACCCTTATTATAAACAGAGAATTAAATTTTATTCAATCTTACTTAGGTAAATTTCCACACAAGAAATTACTTATCAATAAAATTGAATACGATAAAAATCCAGTGTATGGATTTAACCAACTGCCATCATTTTTAGCACCATTCAGTGAAACTTTTGAATGGGATATAAAATTTTTCAAAGTACTTTCTAAAAAATATATTCACACTATTTTTTTGTTTAACCAACGAGAAGATGCTTGGCTTGCTGACGGATTACAAACATATTTAATGATGAAATACGTTGAAAAATATTATCCTGAAGTAAAAGCTCTTGGCAATATTTCAAACCTTTGGGGTATTAAAAATTTTAGTTTAGCAAAACTTAATTTTAATGACAAGTACCATTTTGTCTATCAATTTGCAGCTCGCAAAAACTTAGATCAAGCTTTAACAACTCAGGTAGATTCACTATCTAATTTTAATCGAAAAATTATTAACAAATACAAAGCAGGTTTGGGAATAAAATTTTTAGAGAATTATTTAGGTGAAACCACAATAACAAAGGCAATTATTGATTTTTCAAAAAAAAATGCTCATAAAAAAGTAAATAGCAATCAATTTATAAATTCAATACAAACAACAAAAGATATTTCATGGTTTAAAAATGATTATTTAAAAACGAGTAAAAAAATAGATTATACTATAAAAAAAATAATTAAAAAAGGTGATTCACTCCAAGTAACTATTTCAAATAAACGAAATTTTACGGCTCCTATTGAATTATATGGGATTAAAGATAAAAAAATTGTTTACTCAAAATGGCTTACAGGTATAGACTCAATTGCTAAAATTAAAATACCAAAAGATGGTTTTGACAAGCTTTCTCTAAATTACGAATCACTTTTACCTGAATACAATTTAAGAAACAACTGGAAAAACGTTGATAAAAAATTATTTAACAGGCCTATTCAGTTGAAATTTTTAAAAGATGCTGAAGACCCATACTATAATCAACTTTTTTACACTCCTGTATACAGGTATAATTATTATGATGGATTAGTTTTAGGTTTGGCTGTTTCAAACAAAACAATTTTGAGAAAAAATTTTTTATACAAACTCACACCTTCGTATAGTACAAAAAGCAAATCTTTTTCAGGATCATATTCCTTTCTCTATGAATATTTGCCCGAAGACAAAAAAGTAAATAAATTTTCATTTGGAGTTGTAGGGAGTAATTATCACTACGCAAGAAACCTAACTTACAATACTATAAGACCGTTTGCATACCTTGAATTTCGAAGAAAAAGTTTAAGAGATGTTGGAAGTAATGCTATTGCAGCTTCATATACACTTGTAGACAGAGAAAAATTACCTACACAAACAGAAAATCTTGAAACTTATAATTATAAAGTATTTAGTTTAAGATACGGTTATTCTAAACCCGAAATCATCAATGATTTTAGATTTTCGACCGAGCTTCAAATTTCAAGTAAATTCAGTAAACTATCTTTAACCGCTAGATATCGAAAACTTACAGACACAAACAGACAATTTGACTTTCGGTTTTTTACAGGTGCTTTTATATCAAATAACACAACATCTAACTTTTTTAATTTTGCATTAGACAGACCAAGTGACTATTTATTTCAATATGATTATTTAGGTAGGTCAGAAACTTCTGGATTTTTTAGTCAACAAGTTATTATGAATGAAGGAGCTTTTAAATCTAAGTTACCCATTACTTTTGCAAACCAATGGATGTCAACTATGAATATGAGTGTTGGTATGTGGCGTTGGGTTGAAATATACAGTGATGTAGGTTTTGTTAAAAATAAAAATTCAAAAGTGTATTTTGCTTATGGGAATGGCGTTAGACTTAATTTTGTTCAAGATATATTAGAAGTTTATTTTCCTTTTTATTCTAACTTAGGATGGGAAATTTCACAACCTAGTTATAGCTCTAAAATTAGGTTTGTTTTAGTAATAAAACCCAAAAGAATTTATAATTTTATAAAAAGAGGATTTTATTAATTTATAAATCCAATTTTTTATTTTGAATTATTCTTATTTTTATTAAGTTTTTTGTATTAAATATTTACTATATTTCATTTATACACTCCATTTTTAAATATCATTTAAAAATAGTAACTTTGCAAAACTAAAAAATATCAAAAATATGACTGTAAAACCTTCATCTACAAACTTAGAACCACTATCATTTAAACAATTTAAGGATGAAGTATTACGCGATTATAAAATGGCCGTTTTAAGTAGAGAATGTAGTCTTTTAGGTCGTAGAGAAGTTTTAACAGGTAAAGCAAAATTTGGTATTTTTGGCGATGGAAAAGAAGTACCCCAACTAGCTATGGCAAAAGCCTTTAAAAAAGGTGATTTCAGATCTGGATACTACAGAGATCAAACCTTTATGATGGCTATTGGAGAATTAACTCCTCAACAATTTTTTGCAGGTTTATACGCCAACCCTAATATAAAAGATGACCCTATGTCAGGTGGTCGACAAATGGGTGGACATTTTGCAACACATAGTTTAAATGAAGATGGACATTTTAAAAATTTAACAGAACAATACAACTCAAGTGGAGATATCTCTCCAACAGCTGGTCAAATGCCACGTATGTTAGGTATTGCTTATGCTTCAAAACTTTTTAGAAATCTTTCTGAATTAAAAAATTCCAAATTTTCTAATAATGGAAATGAAGTCTCTTGGGGAACTATAGGAAATGCAAGCACTTCAGAAGGTGTTTTTTTTGAAACCATTAATGCTGCAGGTGTTTTACAAGTTCCTATGGTCATAAGTGTTTGGGATGATGCTTACGGCATTTCAGTACCTGCTAAATACCAAACAACTAAAGAGAGTATTTCTGAAATTTTAAAAGGATTTCAAAGAGATAAAAATGCAGAAGGATACGAAATTTTTGTAGTTGAAGGTTGGGATTATCCAAATTTAATTGAAGTTTACAACAAAGCCTCAAAAATAGCACGTGAAGAGCACGTTCCTGTATTAATACATGTAAAAGATTTAACACAACCTCAAGGGCATTCAACTTCAGGATCTCATGAACGCTATAAATCTAAAGAACGTTTAATTTGGGAAAAACAAAATGATTGTATTGTTAAAATGCGTGATTGGATTATTGAATTTGAATTATCTGATGAAAATGATAATAAACTTCGATTTGTAAATTCTGAAGAAGAATTAATAACAATTGAAAAAGAAGCTAAAAGAGAAGTTAGCAAAGCAAAAAGAGAAGCCTGGAGCAATTTTCTAAATCCAATAAAAGAAGAAAAAAATACACTTATCAAATTACTTCAAAACCTTTCAGAAAAAAGTAATTATAAGGTCTTTATTTTGAAATTAAAAAATGATTTAACAACAATTATTGACCCCACAAGAAAAGACATTGTATCTACTGCCAAAAAAGCTATTATTTATGTTAGAAATGAAGTTTTTAGTGAAAAAACGCAGTTGCAAAATTGGATTGCTAATTACATCAGCCAACAACAACTCAAATTTAGCTCACACCTATACAGTCAAACAGATCATAATACAAGTTCTATTAATGAAATTTTACCTACTTATGATGATAATGCCGCATTAGTAGATGGTAGAATTATTATCAAAGATAATTTTGACATCCTGTTTTCTAAATTCAACAACCTATTTATTTTTGGTGAAGACGCTGGAAGTATTGGAGATGTTAATCAAGGTTTAGTTGGTCTTCAAGAAAAATATGGTAAACTTCGAATCTCTGATACAGGAATAAGAGAAGCTACAATTATTGGCCAAGGTATTGGCATGGCTTTAAGGGGGTTACGACCAATAGCTGAGATTCAATATTTAGATTACTTACTGTATGGGTTACAAATTTTGAGCGATGATGTATCAACACTACATTACAGAACTGTAGGTAAACAAAAAGTTCCATTAATAGTTAGAACACGTGGACACAGGTTAGAAGGTATTTGGCATTCCGGTTCTCCAATGGGTGCGATAGTACATCTTTTAAGAGGAATGAATATATTGGTTCCTAGAAATATGACCAAAGCCGCTGGATTCTATAATACTTTATTAGAATGTGATGAACCTGCGTTAATTGTTGAAAATTTAAATGGCTACAGACTAAAAGAAAAATTACCTAATAATTTAGGAGAATTTAGAACTCCCATTGGTGTTGTTGAAACAGTAAAAGAGGGAACTGACATTACAGTTGTATCATATGGATCTACGTTAAAAATTGTACAAGATGTGGTACAAGATTTAGCTCAAGTTGATATTGATATTGAAATTATTGATGTACAAAGTTTACTTCCCTTTGATAAAAAGCATGAAGTTGTAAAAAGTGTTAAAAAAACAAATAGATTAATTGTTATTGATGAAGATGTACCTGGTGGAGCCTCCGCTTATTTATTACAAGAAATTTTAGAAAAACAAAATGCCTATCAATATTTAGATAGTAAACCTATTACTTTAACCGCTAACAATCATAGAGCAGCTTATGGAACTGATGGTGACTACTTTTCTAAACCAAATGCAGAAGATATTTTTGAGGCTATTTACAACATTATGAACGAAGTAAACCCTTCCAAATACAAAAACTTATATTAATACTACTTATATAATACAAAAAAGTAAACTTTAAAACACCCAAATGGGTATTTTCTTACGCAACAATTGTTTCCTTCCTAAAAAATATTAGTTAAATTTTATGATAATTATCACAGATTGATAATTATCATAGTTATTACAATAAATAAGCTATAACTTTGAGGATAATAAAATAACAAGGTTATATTCACATATAAAATTATTGAAATGGCAAAAGTTAAAGGTGCAATTGTAGTTGATACTGAAACTTGTAAAGGTTGTGAAGTTTGTATACCTGTTTGTCCTGAAAACGTGATAAGTATGTCTACAGAAGTTAACAGAAAAGGTTATCACTATGCCTATATGAGCAACCCCGAAGTTTGTACCGGGTGTACAAATTGTGGTATTGTTTGTCCTGATAGAGCAATATCAGTATACAGAGTTAAAGTATCTGCATAATCTAATTAAATTATTTACAATGTCGGAGTTAAAATTAATGAAAGGAAATGAAGCATTAGCCGAAGCTGCAATTAGATGCGGAGCAGATGCTTATTTTGGTTATCCTATTACACCTCAAACTGAGGTAATTGAATATTTAATGACTGAACAACCTGAAAAAAGAACAGGAATGGTTGTTTTGCAAGCTGAAAGTGAATTAGCAGCCATTAACATGGTTTATGGAGCTGCTAGTACGGGGAAAAGAGTAATGACTTCATCTTCAAGCCCTGGAATTTCGCTAAAATTAGAAGGTATTTCATATTTAGCAGGTGCAGAACTACCTGCCGTAATAGTAAACGTTGTACGTGGCGGACCTGGATTGGGAACAATTCAACCTTCTCAAGCTGATTATTTTCAGTCTGTAAAAGGAGGTGGACACGGTGATTATAAATTATATGTATTAGCACCTTCATCTGTACAAGAAATGTCAGACTTTGTTGAAGATGCTTTTGATATTGCATTTAAATATAGAGCTCCTGTTTTAATTCTTTCTGATGGGTTAATTGGTCAAATGATGGAGAAAGTTTATTTGAAAGAGCAAAAAGAAAGAATGTCTAATGAAGAGCTTATTGAAAAATATGGAAGTTGGGCAACAACAGGTAAAAAAGGAAGAGAGCGAAATATAATCACATCACTTGATTTACAATCTGAGAAAATGGAAGCTAGAGTTCATAGATTGATGAAAAAATATGAGCAAATGGAAAAAGAGGATCTTCGGTATGAAAAAATACTATGTGATGATGCTGAATATTTAATTGTTGCTTACGGATCAAGTGCTCGTATTTCACAAAAAGCAGTTGAACTAGCTCGTGAAAAAGGAATAAAAGTTGGTTTATTACGTCCAATTACATTATTTCCATTTCCAAAAAAGCAACTATTTGAACTAGCTAATCAAGTAAAAGGAATTTTAAGTGTTGAATTAAATATGGGTCAAATGGTAGAAGATGTTAGGCTTTCTGTTGAATTTAAAGTACCCGTAGAACATTTTGGAAGAACTGGAGGAATTATCCATACTCCTGAAGAAATTTTAGAAGCTTTAGAACAAAAAATTATAAAATAATGGATGTATTAGACATTATAAAACCTGAAAACCAAGTATTTTGTAAAACAAAATTAATGACAGACACCCCTCTGTCATACTGTCCAGGTTGCGGACATGGTACTGCACACAACTTAACAATGGAAGTAATTGACGAAATGGGAATTGCAGAAGACACAATTGGTGTTGCACCTGTTGGATGTTCAGTACTAGCATACGATTTTATGAATATAGACATGACACAGGCTGCCCATGGTAGAGCTCCTGCGGTAGCAACTGCAATTTCAAGATGCTGGCCCGAAAAATACGTATTTACCTATCAAGGTGATGGTGATTTAGCCGCCATAGGTACCGCCGAAACCATACATGCCTGCAATAGGGGTGAAAATATTGTAATTATTTTTGTTAATAATGGTATTTATGGTATGACTGGTGGACAAATGGCCCCTACAACTTTAGAAGGGATGAAATCTTCAACCTCTCCTTACGGTCGTGAAATTGCAACAATGGGATCTCCCTTAAAAATTACTGAATTAATTGCAAACCTTCCCGGTGTTTATTATGTTACTCGACAAGCTGTACATACACACAAACATGCACGTAAAGCCAAGAAAGCAATTAGAAAAGCTTTTGAAAATATTAAATTGAAAAAAGGAATTTCTTTTGTTGAAATAGTTTCGAACTGTAATTCCGGTTGGAAAATGACTCCTAATGATGCTAATGTTTGGATGGAAGAAAACATGTTTCCTTATTTTCAGCTTGGAGATATAAAAGTAGATGGTAAATTAAAATAATATATTATGACAGAAGAAATTATTATAGCAGGTTTTGGTGGTCAAGGCGTATTATCAATGGGGAAAATATTAGCCTATTCTGGCATAATGCAAGATGAGGAAGTAAGTTGGATGCCTTCTTACGGACCTGAAATGCGTGGTGGAACAGCAAATGTTACCGTTATTTTAAGTGATGAGAGAATAAGTTCTCCTTATTTAAAAATATTTGATACTGCAATTATTTTAAATCAGCAGTCTATGGATAAATTTGAAGAAACCGTTAAACCTGGAGGTTTCTTAATTTATGATCCAAATGGAATTACACATCACCCTACACGAACTGATATTCAAATTTTTCAAATCGAAGGAAATAAATTAGCCTCTGAAATGGGAAATAAAAAAATATTCAATATGATTGTATTGGGAGGTTTTTTAAAAATTAAACCTATCGTTAAACTAGAGAACGTTATTGAAGGTATTAAAAAATCGTTACCAGAACGTTATCATCATTTAATCCCTTTAAATAAAGAAGCTATTAGAAAAGGAATGAATAGTATCAACCCTTATAAAGTTGAAGAGCAGCTACAGAATACTTAGTTTGCTATTCAACATTTTTAAACTCGATTATTTTGTCTATATTCTAAAACAAAATAATCGAGTTTTTTATGTATTCAATTTTAATAACTGGCGGTACAGGATTGATTGGTAAACACCTCAGCCTTTTACTACAATCTAAAGGTCATCATATCACTGTTTTAAGCAGAAAACACAGTAAAAAAACCAATGTGTTTTATTGGAACGTAAATAAAAATTACATTGATTCAGAAGCAATTATAAACTCAGATTATATTATTCATTTAGCAGGTGCTGGAATTGCGAACAAACACTGGAATAAATCAAGAAAAAAAGAATTAATTGATAGTAGAATTCAGACTACAAACCTTTTACTTAGAAAAGTAAAAGAATTAAACCCTAGTCTCAAAGGTTTTATTGCTGCATCAGGCATCGGTTATTACGGAGCTATTACTTCTTCTAAAATTTTCACTGAAAAAGATAAAAACGGAAGTGATTTTTTAAGTTTAGTTTGTAGGCTTTGGGAAAAAGCTTCAAGTCAATTCAATACACTTTCTATCAGAACTGTTATTTTTAGAACTGGAATTGTATTTTCAAAAAAAGGTGGCGCTCTTCAAAAAATTAAAAAACCTATAAAGTTAGGGTTTGGCTCTCCAATTGGAAGTGGAAATCAATTTATGCCTTGGATACATATTGAAGATTTATGTAATATGTACATTAAAGCTATTGAAAACCCCAATTTAAAAGGTATATATAATGCTGTAGCTCCTGAACATATCACAAATAAATTTTTAACATATGAAGTTGCTAAAACACTTAAGAAGAAAATTTGGTTACCAAATATACCAAGATTTGTATTGAAAATATTATTTGGTGAAATGGCTATAATTTTATTAAAAGGAAGCCGTGTTTCCTCTGATAAGATATCAAAAACAGGATTTAAATTTAGGTTTCCAGACTTAAAGTCTGCTTTACTTTCCCTAAACAAGTAGTGTAAAAACAAAAACGCTTCCAAATTGGAAGCGTTTTTTAACATTTTTAAAAGTAGCTTATTCTTCTTTTACTTCTTCAAAATCTACATCTTCAACGTTATCTCCCTCATCTTTTGATTCTGTGCTACCAGCATCACCAGCAGGAGCTCCTTGAGTTTGCGCCTCTTGTTCTGCTTTATACATTTCTTCACTAGCTGCTTTCCAGGCTTCATTAATTTTTTCCATTGCAGTATCAATTTGTGCAATATCTTTACTTTCATGAGCTTTTTTCAACTCAGCAAGTGCAGCTTCAATTGGTCCTTTTTTATCAGCAGATAACTTATCCCCAAACTCTTTTAACTGTTTTTCTGTTTGAAAAATCATAGAGTCTGCGCCATTAATTTTATCAGCTGTTTCTTTTGCTTTTTTATCGGCTTCAGCGTTTGCTTCAGCATCAGCTTTCATCTTTTTAATTTCTTCTTCTGTTAAACCTGAAGAAGCTTCAATTCTAATTTCTTGAGATTTTCCAGTTGCTTTATCTGCTGCAGATACTTTAATAATACCATTAGCATCAATATCAAATGTAACTTCAATTTGAGGAACACCTCTTTGTGCTGGTGGAATTCCATCTAAATGAAATTTACCAATTGTTTTATTATCTGCTGCCATAGCACGGTCACCTTGTAACACGTGAATTTCTACTGATGGCTGATTGTCTACTGCAGTTGAAAACACCTGAGATTTTTTTGTAGGTATCGTTGTATTAGCATCAATCAATTTTGTCATAACACCACCCATAGTTTCAATACCTAATGAAAGTGGAGTTACATCTAATAGCAATACATCTTTCACATCACCTGTTAAAACTCCTCCTTGAATTGCTGCTCCAATTGCTACAACTTCATCAGGATTTACACCTTTATGAGGTTCTTTACCAAAATATTTTTTCACATCTTCTTGAATAATTGGGATACGTGTTGAACCTCCCACCAAAATAACTTCATCTATATCAGCAGTAGTAAGTCCAGCATCTTTCAACGCTTTTTCTACTGGCGCCATTGAACGTTTAACCAAACTATCTGATAATTGTTCAAATTTTGCTCTTGTTAAAGTTCTAACTAAGTGTTTTGGTCCACTTGCTGTTGCAGTAACATAAGGCAAGTTTACTTCTGTTTTTGTACTAGATGACAATTCAATTTTTGCTTTTTCAGCAGCTTCTTTCAAACGTTGTAAAGCCATTGGGTCTTTACGTAAATCAATACTTTCCTCTTTATTAAATTCATCTGCTAACCAATCTATAATAACTTGGTCAAAATCATCTCCTCCTAAATGTGTATCTCCATTAGTAGAAAGCACTTCAAAAACACCGTCTCCTACTTCTAATATGGATATATCAAAAGTACCACCACCTAAATCGTAAACAGCTATTTTTTCGTCTTTCCCTTTTTTATCTATTCCATAAGCTAACGCAGCCGCAGTAGGTTCGTTTATAATACGACTTACTTTTAACCCTGCAATTTCACCTGCTTCTTTAGTTGCTTGACGTTGAGCATCATTAAAATATGCTGGCACTGTTATTACCGCTTCAGTTACTGTTGTTCCTAAATAATCTTCAGCTGTTTTTTTCATTTTTTGAAGTACCATGGCTGAAATTTCTTGAGGCGTATATAATCTTCCATCAATATCTACACGTGGAGTATCATTATCTCCTTTAACTACTTTGTAAGGTACTCTTTCTGCTTCCATTTTGGATTCAGAATATTTATTTCCCATAAAACGTTTTATTGAATAAATCGTTTTTAAAGGATTGGTAACAGCTTGACGTTTTGCTGGATCACCAACTTTTCTTTCTCCACCTTCAATAAATGCCACAATTGATGGTGTAGTTCTTTTACCTTCTGCATTAGGAATTACCACTGGCTCATTTCCTTCCATTACAGAAACACAAGAGTTGGTTGTTCCTAAATCAATTCCTATAATTTTACTCATAATAATATATTTTTTTTATTTTAATTTTTCATTTTAACAATTTGAATTATTCAATGATTATGCCATTAAAAGAAATATGTCAAGTTGTCATAATAGGTTTAGAATCCTCAAGTAATTTGTCACAAAAAATACTCAAATAGTAATAAACTTACTAAATTGGCATTTATCATATACTTCAAAAGTATATATTTACACACTTAAAACACAAAAACTAACTCATGGAATGTATTTCTGTTTTTGATATGCTTAAAATTGGTATTGGTCCCTCTAGTTCACATACTCTAGGACCTTGGAGAGCTGCTGAAAGGTGGATTAATCATTTAAAAAAAGTAAATCTTTTTAATAATATAACGACTATAAAAGTAGATTTATACGGTTCTTTGTCATTAACTGGAAAAGGACATGCGTCTGATTTGGCGATATTATTAGGATTATCAGGGTACGACCCAGAATACATTAAAACTGATGAAATAAGTTTTATTGTGAGTGCTATTCAAAAAACTAAAAAAATTAACTTCGGAAAACTGAATACTATTAATTTCAATCCAGATACTAGCATTGTATTCAATAAAGAATTTCTTCCCTTCCATCCAAATGGTATAACTTTTACAGGATTTCAAGAAAATGTTCAAATTTCATCTGATACTTATTATTCAATTGGTGGAGGCTTTGTTGTTCGTTCATCTTTAATACACTCAAAGGAAAATATTAAAATTTACCGAACATTTCCATTTCCTATACAAACAGCTAAGGAATTAGAAGTCTATTGTAAAAAAGAGCAATTAAAAATTTCTGAAATTGTTTTAAAAAATGAAAAATCATTAAGAACAGCATCTGAAATTAATCGTGAAATAAAGCGGATATGGAATGTTATGTTAGAAAGTATGTTTATTGGCTGTCATACAGAAGGCTCATTACCTGGAGGCTTGAATGTTAGACGAAGAGCATTTGATATCAACAAAAAATTAATAGGTAATTCATCATACAATTCCTCTTCAGAATGGATAAAAGCTATTAGAAACACACAAGTTAAATTTAGGCAAATTTTAAAATGGGTAAGCTGTTTTGCCCTAAGTGTTAACGAGGTAAATGCTTCATTAGGTAGAGTTGTTACAGCACCAACCAATGGAAGTGCTGGTGTAATTCCTGCAGTATTAATGTATTATCTTGTTATAGAAAATCATAAAGCAAGTTTTAAACATATCAAACAATTTTTATTGGTAGCAGGAGAGATAGGAAGTATTTTTAAGAAAGGTGCAACTATTTCTGCGGCTATGGGAGGTTGCCAAGCAGAAATTGGAGTTTCATCTGCAATGGCTGCAGGAGCTTTAACTGAACTTTTAGGAGGTACACCAGAACAAGTTTTAATGGCAAGTGAAATTGCAATGGAGCATCATTTAGGTTTAACTTGTGACCCAATTGGTGGTTTAGTACAAATACCTTGCATTGAACGGAATGCCATGGGAGCAATTAAAGCAATAAACGCTGCAGAACTGGCTTTGGAAGCTGATATTTATCATGCAAAAGTACCTTTAGATAGTGTAATTTCCAGTATGTGGGAAACCGCAAAAGATATGAATTCTAAATATAAAGAAACTTCAGAAGGTGGTTTAGCTGTAAGTGTTAATATTTCAGATTGTTAAAATAAATTTCTTCTTGCAAATAATATTCTTTATATTTGAAAATGTGAATACATTTATTAATAAAAAAATTCGTTACTCATGAGTAAATTTGATGAAAAAATAGCACTTTATCAAGGTGCAATGAAAGACTTAGGAATTAGCTTCGATGCTAATTTATTTGCTAAAGTTACTAAAGGCTTAGGGCCTTCAATTTATAAAAAAGACGCTGAGACAGTTTCTGGATCTGATGCAAAAGAGTTAGCCACTGTAAAAAACAACTTTTTAATTAAAAAATTAGGACTTTCTGATAGTGCTAAATTAGACAATGCTATAGATGCAGTTATGGAAAAAATGGGAAAATCTAACAGAAATAAGTACCGAGCAATTGTATACTATCTTTTAGTTAAAGAATTAGGTCAAGAATCTAAATATTAGAAATTTACCTTTGTCTGATTAAATAAAAAAAATCACAAATTGTGATTTTTTTTATTTAATGTTAATTTATATTTACCTTGTAAAAACTAAGTCTTCTTCTGTAGAAAGGTTCATATCAAATACATAACCTTCATAATTAAAACTTTTTAAATCTTCAATGTTATCTATATTGTTATCTATAATGTAACGTACCATTAAACCCCTTGCTTTTTTTGCGAAAAAACTAATTATTTTTAATTTTCCATTTTTATAATCTTTAAAAATAGGAGTAATTACTGGTACTTTTAATAATTTGGTGTTAATAGATTTAAAATATTCATTGCTTGCTAAATTTAGAAATAGTTCATCATCTCCTAGCTCATTATTTAATTCTTTGGTTATTTTGTGTCCCCAAAATTGATATAAGTTTTCTGTGTTACCAACTTTTAATTTTGTACCCATTTCTAAGCGGTATGGTTGCATTAAATCTAACGGTTTTAATAAACCGTACTGACCCGATAGTATTCTTAATTTATTTTGAAGTTGTTCAATTTGTTCAGGCAAAAGGGAATATGCATCCAATCCTTTATATACATCTCCTTTAAATGCAAATATAGCTTGTTTGGCATTTTCTAATGAAAATGGCAATTGCCAATTTTGATTTCTTTCCCAGTTTAATTCTCCTAATTTTGGAGATATTTTCATTAATTCTGATAATTCTTTTGGAGATTCCTTTTTCAAAACTTCATTCAACTTTACAGCTTCATTTAAAAAAACCCCTTGTGTAAATTTTACTGTTGGTACTTTTGTTTCAAAATCAAGTGATTTGGCAGGAGATATTACTATTTTCATTTTAAATCTTATTTATATCATAAAATTAGAACTATTTATTAAAGTATGTGTACAAATTAAATACTTTAAAATTATTTTACAATAACTAAAGTCTATTATAAATTTTGAATGTAATTTTGCATTTTTTCAAAAAGTAATGCAACATGATAACCATCCATTAATGCGTGATGGACTTCAACAGAAAAGGCTATTTTTTTTCTGTCATTGTCCTCAAAATATTTTCCAAAAACTAATTTTGGAATTCCTTTTTGCCCTTCATCTCCTTTTCTTGCATGTTTAAATCCAGTAAATGAAATCCATGGCAATGTTGAACAATGTACTAAATCTAAAGCATTTAATGCTGGATTGAAATCAATTCCCTTTTGGTGATCTTCAATTACTTTTTTACCTCTTCTATCAAATACTTCAATAGATTTTTCACAATTAAAATAACAAAATGAGAATGTATTATCATCATTTAGAACTGTTGAAACAATATTAATTTCATCAAATTTAACTACTTTATTATTATAGATTCGCAATTTAAATTCTTCAATTTGGTTTACACATTTTACTGCAATAAATATACAAGCTAATGAAAATGACAATTGATTTTCTTTACAATAGTTATAAAGGTTTGTAACATCTAAATTTGAAGTAATATTAAAAAACGGATCTTCATACGTTTTAAAAAATTCATATTGAGATTTTCGATACCAATTTTCAATATCAAACTCTTTCATATTAATCTTTTTGATTTATAGTGTAGTTTCTCCATTTTTCAATACACTGTTTCATGTCTTCTGGAATTTCAGAATTAAATTGCATATTTTTTTTGGTTATTGGATGCTCAAATCCCAACGTTTTTGCATGCAATGCCTGCCTAGGCAAAATTTTAAAGCAATTTTCAACAAACTGTTTATATTTTGTAAAAGTAGTTCCTTTTAAAACTTCATTTCCACCGTAACGTTTATCATTAAATAACGTATGACCAATGTGTTTAAAGTGAGCTCTAATTTGATGTGTTCTTCCTGTTTCTAACTTACATTGTACTAGCGTAACATAGCTGAAACGCTCCAAAACTTTATAATGTGTTACTGCATGTTTTCCAAATTCACCATCGGGAAAAACACTCATTTGTAACCTATTTTTTAAACTTCTTCCAATATTCCCTTCAATGGTTCCTTCATCTTCATCAATATTACCCCAAACCAATGCGTAATACAATCTTTCTGTAGTTCTATCAAAAAATTGTTTTGACAAATGAGCCATAGCATATTCTGTTTTGGCAACTACCAACAAACCACTTGTATCTTTATCAATTCTATGAACTAAACCTGGACGTTCATTAGAATTGTTAGGTAAGTTCTCAATATGATGGATTAACCCATTTACCAAAGTACCAGAGTAATTACCATGACCTGGATGTACAACCATTCCGGCAGGTTTATTAACTACCAATACTTGCTCGTCTTCAAACAAAATATCTAATGGGATATTTTCTGCTACCAATAAATTTTCGTGAGGTGGATGTGCCAAAACAACGCGTACAATATCTTTTGGCTTTACTTTATAATTAGATTTTACTGAAATCTCATTTACTAAAATATTTCCTGCTTTTGCTGCTTGTTGAATTTTATTTCTTGTTGTATTCTCAATAAAATTCATTAAAAATTTATCAACACGTAAAGGCTCTTGTCCGTCTTGAGCTACATATCTATAATGCTCATAAAATTCTTCTTGTTGTGGTTCTTCAGTATTCATTAATTTTCTCTCTTCATATTTTGTATATATCTTCCTGTACCTCTACCATCACCCAATTTTAAATTGATTACTGAATTTTTAGGTATTTTATCTCCTACCTTTAATTCTTTCCCTTTAAATCTCAACCCTCTAACTACATCTTTAGCTATATCTGAAACATACATTACTTTAGGACTAATTTTAAATCCGATAGCTATTAATTGTGATGTCGCCTGTCTTCTTGTTTTCCCATATAAATTTGGAATTTCAACATTTGCATATCCTGATGGATTCAAGGTTAAGTATATTTTTCTATTTTCTTTCACAAAATCACCTGCACTTGGGCTCTGTTCAATAACTGACCTTTTCGGATAATTAGGGTTATAACTTGCCGAATCAACAACTACATAATTTAAATCGAGTTCTTGTAACTTCGTTTCAACATTATTCAAACTCATTTTCTCTAAATTAGGCACTTCAATTTTTTGATTGTGATTTGTTATCATCGTTAGCCACTTCATCAAAACAAAAATTAACACTGCTAAAGTTAAAACTGCGATTACCAATTGCTTTAAAAATGTTTTGGATTTTACAAATTGAAATAGACTCATTTTATTTTTTGAAAATTTTCAACAAAGGTACTTTATAATAATCAACTTACAAAAACGTAAATAATTGTTGATGACCAAAATTTTAATTAAAAAATATTATAACATAAACTGAAAATAGGTTTCCAATAATGATAAAATACAGTAAAAATATTTTTTTGTAAGTATTAATTTGTTTCGTCGACTTAAACAGGGATTAACTACTAATTTAAAACTCAAATTACATGAAAAGCAATCGTAATTATTTTTCCATTAACATACTAATTATAGGAATATTAGTAACTCTAATGGCTTGTTCAAATGACAATTCAAATTTAACTCCCCAATTTCAATCAAAATCTTTAAATAGCACAGCCAACTATGCTGATATGACTTTATTTAGAGGAAGTAAAAATTCTACAACTGGCGCTATTTATGAAGTTTTACCTGGTCCAGCAGTTATAAACCCTGCAATGAGTCCAACCCCTTTTTCTGACAATATTCAAAGTACTGAAGGTGCTTATGAAATAGAAGTAGATGATCTTGTTGATATAGATGCTACAACCTCAACTGATGCTGTAAAATCTGTTAACATAACATTTACTGCAAATGACGGAAGAAAATTTAAAATTGATCAAATTAATATAATTCACAAACCTGAAGGTACTGGCGACCATTCATTTTTTGGTGGTGTAGGATTAAACAAAGTGATGCATGGAGATACTGGAATTGGCACTGCATTAATGCCTAAAATGTTAGCATACATTACCCTTTGGGGACTTGTTGATCTTAAAGATGCTTCAACTGGTGCTATAGTTGCTTCTAATAGAATTATTCATATTATGACGGCCTCAAAAGTTAGAAATTCTAATTTAGAAATGATTCCAGAAGTTACTTTAGACAAGTCTGACCACGATACATGGATGGCCGAAACCCATGTAATTCTTATACCACAAGATATGGCCGGAAATCCTTCACCTGTACCAGGAACCGACCATGGTTTTATTCATATGATGTGGGAAAATGTAGAACTTACAAATGAGACAAGAGATTGGAAAAAAGTATATGAAATATTACCTGGTCCTGCGGCAATAAATGAAGCAATGAATCCTACTCCATTTTCTAATAAAGTTGCATTCGGTGCTGGATCATATTCTTTTGATGTCATGGATAATTCAGAAGAAGATTCAGAAAACTCTGAAGATTTAGTCAAAAATGTCGATATTAAATATCAAAGACCCAACGGGGAAATGTTTATGATTAACAACATCCAAATAATACACAAGGCTAATAGCAGTGGAGATCATCCTTATTTTGGTGGTGTTGGTCTTGATAGAGTAATGCATGGAAATACTGGTATTGGAACCAATTTAATGCCAAAATTAACTTCTTATATCACGTTGTGGGGTATTGCAGATTTAAAAGATGGCAGTGGAAATGTAATTGCCTCAAATAGACTAATTCATATTATGGTTTCTTCAAGGTCTAGAAATGATGATTTGAAGCTATCAACAGCAACAGATGTTGATTCAACAGATAAATCCCCTAATAATATTGAAACTCATATTATTATCCCTCCTTTAGATTTAGAAGGAAATATGTCTCCCGTTCCTGGAACTGGACATGGTTTTTTACACCTTATGTTTGAAAATGTTAATCTTACTGAAAACTAACAGGCCCTTTACTACTAAAAAAATCTAATCCTTGAAAGACGTAATAATCTTTCAGGGATTTTTTTATATTTTAAGAATCCTATACCTACATTTTCCAAAATCTAAATAGATTTTATGTAAGTTTGTATTTACAGTAAAAGTTGATATCATAAAATGAAAAAAAATATTGCCATTATTATGGGTGGATACTCTTCAGAAGCTGCTATTTCTTTAAAAAGCGGCGAAGTTGTTTACCAACATATTTCTAAAGATATATACAATACCTATAAAATTCATATTCTTCAAAACAAATGGGTACTTGTAGATGATAATGATATGGAATACCCTATAAATAGGCATGATTTTTCTACTAAAATTAATGACGAAAAAATAACTTTTGATTGTGTTTTTAATGCTATTCACGGACATCCTGGTGAGGATGGTACAATTTTAGCTTATTTTGATTTAATTGGGTTAAAGCATACTTCTGCTCCTTTTTATCAAATGGCTCTAACTTTTAATAAACGAGATTGTTTAAGTGTGGTAGAAAAGTATGGTATTAAAACTGCAACTTCGTATTATATTGATAAGGGAAATGAAATTAATATTGAAAAAATAATAGCCAAAGTTGGCTTGCCTTGTTTTGTAAAACCAAACAATGCCGGCTCTAGTTTTGGAATTTCAAAAGTTAAAACTAAAACTGAAATTATTCCTGCAATTGAAAAAGCATTTAAAGAAGATTCTCAAATTTTGATTGAAAAGTTTTTAGATGGACCAGAAATTACCATTGGTGTTTTAAATTATAAAGGAGAAATTAAAGTTTTGCCAATGACAGAAATTGTTACCAAAAATGACTTTTTTGATTATGAAGCAAAATATTTAGGAGAAAGTGAAGAAATTACACCTGCACGAATTTCAGATGAAATTCATTTAAAATTAGAAAAAATAGCTACGCAAGTATATCAACTATTAAATATGAGTGGTTTTTCACGTGCAGAATATATTTTAGTAAACAATGAACCTTATTTTTTAGAAATAAATACAGTACCTGGCTTAACAAATGCTAGTTTAATCCCTCAACAAGCCGCAGCTGCAGGTATAAGCTTAGAAGAACTTTTTCATAACGCCATTGATATGGCCTTAAAAAACTAATTATGAAACGTGCAATTTTCCCAGGGTCATTTGATCCAATTACTTTAGGCCATGTTGATATTATTAATCGAGCATTGCCTTTATTTGACGAAATTATTATCGCAATTGGTATCAATGCAGATAAAAAATATATGTTCACATTAGAAGAACGCGTAAAATTTATTGAAGAAAATTATATAAATGAGCCTAAAATAAAAGTGGAAACATATACCGGATTAACAATTGATGTTTGCACAAAATTAAATGTTGATTTTATTTTGAGAGGCTTAAGAAATCCTGCAGATTTTGAATTTGAAAAAGCAATTGCCCAAACCAACAGAAAAATGTCAACTATTGAAACTGTATTTTTACTAACTTCAGCAGAAACTTCTTATATAAGCTCAAGTATAGTTCGTGATATTTTAAGAAACGGAGGAAATGTCAAGGGTTTTGTTCCTGAGAGTGTTACAATTAACTAATTTTTTAGCTTATGAAAAAATTAAGTTTTCTTACCTTAATACTTTTAATTTCTTGTACAAACCCATCTCCATCTTTAAATTTTGATTTTACAACTACGTTTGAAAAATCAAATGGAACAGAAACAGCAACCTATTTTGAGACCATTGCTTATTACCAAAATTTAGCAAATTTATACCCAGAAATTTCAATCCAGAAAATTGGAACTACAGATAGTGGTTATCCACTGCATTTAGTGATTTTTAGCACTTCTAAAGAATTTGATTTTGACAAAATTCAACAAAAAAATATTATTTTAATTAACAATGGAATCCACCCAGGAGAATCTGACGGTATTGATGCTTCAATGCTTTTACTTAGAGATATTGCCCAAAATGCTGATAAAATAAAACAATTAAAAAACGTGGTTTTAGCAATTATTCCAATTTATAACGTGGGTGGCTCATTAAATAGAAATAGTACCTCACGTACCAATCAAAATGGTCCAAAAGAATATGGCTTTAGAGGAAATGCACGAAATTTTGATTTAAACAGAGATTTTATAAAAGCCGATACCAAAAACGCTACATCTTTTGCTGAAATCTTCCATCAGGTGAATCCTGATGTTTTTATAGATACTCATGTAAGTAATGGAGCAGATTATCAATATGGAATTACACATTTATTTACACAACACAACAAACTAGGGAATGATTTAGGAATATTTATTGAACAAAAAATGAGACCCGAAATTGAAGCTTCTTTATTAGAGAAGAAGATTATTATAACACCATATGTAAATGTTTGGGGAAGCACACCCGAAGAAGGTTTTAGTCAGTTTTTTGATTCACCGAGATATTCAACTGGTTATACCACTTTATTCAATACTTTAGGAATGATGATTGAAACACATATGCTAAAACCGTATAAACAACGTGTAAAACAAACGTATGGTTTAATGGAAACAATTATAAATTTTACTGTAAAAAATGGTACTCAAATAAAAGAGTTAAGAAAAAATGCTATTACTAAAATATTAGAAAAAGAGATGTACCCAATTTCATACCAAATAAATAAAGACAGTTTTGAAACTTTTCAATTTAAAGGGTATGAATCTAGCTATATAGATAGTAAAGTTACCAATGGCAAACGCTTATTTTATGATAGAACGAAGCCATATACCAAACCTGTTAAATATTACAATCAGTTTGTAGCTTCAACTAAAATTAAAATCCCTAAAGCCTATATATTAAAACGAGGCTGGTGGAGAGTTTTAGAACGTTTAAACAATAATAAAATTAAATATACTCTTTTTAAAAAAGATACTTTAATTTCAGTAAATGAACAACATATAAAAGATTATAAAACTCGTAAAAGTGCCTACGAAGGCCATTACCCTCACTACAACACAACAACAACCATCACTAAAAAACAGGTGCAATTTAACAAGGGTGATATTTACATTCCTACAAACCAAAATGGTGTTCGTTATATAATAGAAACACTGGAACCATCAGCTACAGACTCCTTTTTTAATTGGAATTTTTTCGATACCATTTTACAACAAAAAGAAGGGTATTCTCCTTATGTTTTTGAAGATATTGCAGCACAGTTTTTAATTGAAAATCCATCAGTTCAAAATGCCTTAGATTTAAAGATGTTGAACGATGAGAATTTTGCAAAAAATCCACAAGCGCAATTAAACTTTATATATAAAAATTCACCTCACTATGAAACTGTCCACTTAAAATTACCTATTTATAAAGTGTTTTAATTTATTTTTTAACTTATTTGATTGAATGGATTTAAACTCTAAAGAAATACAATTACAATATGAAGGATTTTTTCAAACTCCATTGTTATGGAAATCTAAAGAAATTTTTAACTTAGAGCAAATAAATCTCCCCAAAAAACAAGTGACTATTTTTGAAGGAAAAATTCAAAAAAAATTACGATTAGGTAAACGAGTGGAACGATTTGTTTGCAACGAACTAAATCAATACAAAACTATTACAATTTTAAAAGAAAACATTCAAATACAAGATGGCAATATAACTATTGGGGAAATTGACTGTCTTTTAAAACAACAAGAAAAGCCCGTCCACTTAGAAATAGTTTATAAGTTTTATTTATATGATAAAACCGCTGGCTCAACCGAATTAGAGCATTGGATTGGCCCAAACAGAAAAGATAGCCTAGTAAAGAAACTAACAAAGCTAAAAGACAAACAATTACCTCTTCTCTTCAAACCTCAAACAAAATTATCCTTAGAAAAACTAAAAGTTTGTGTAAATGAAATAAAACAATTGGTATATTTTAAAGCACAGCTATTTGTACCCTATCAACAAAAACACAGTACATTTAAATTGATAAACAATAACTGTATTAACGGTTTTTATATTTATTTTAAAAAACTTTCACAATTTTCAGAATGTAAATTTCACATTCCAACAAAAGTAAATTGGTTACAAGAAACCAAAACACAAGTTAACTGGATTTCATTTAAAAAGTTTGAACTGGACATTGAAGTTTTCATGCGAAATAAAACATCACCATTGTGCTGGATGAAACAATCCAACGGGAAAATCTATAAAATTTTTATTATTTGGTGGAGCTAACACTTTACATTTTTACACTCTCTTTTTATCGACAAAATAGGCGATTAAAGCAAATAGAAAGTAACTAAACAACGCAGAAATAGTTAAAGATTTTAAATCTTCATTTGCAGGCAATACAAATATATTTAAGTAATTTATCAATAATAAAAATAACACAAAAATAATTGCCACATAGCTACCGGATTTTGAAGTTGGCGTTGTTTTTTTTAAGTAATAAAACAAGCCTAAAATCAATAAAAAAGCTTCAGAAAAATAGGTTGAAAATTTATTATTCCACAATCCTAAGCCAAATTTTGGCTCTCCATTTATCAATGGCAAATCAGGTGTATGAACAATCAAATCTAAAAACCAATGAGATAAAACTGCCAATGCCATTATAAATGCCATCCGTTTTTTATTGAATTTTTTTCTTGCAAAAACAAAAAAATACAACACATAAAATACAATTGCCCATATTAAAGAGCCTAAAAGCCCATGCGTAAAAGGGTAATAATCCATATTAAAACTATTAACAACTGTAAAACCTTTTACAAACTTCAAATTTTCAATTCCCGACAAAGCAAAAGGAAAAAATAAAATATCAACAAACTGTACAGCAATAAAAAGCATTCCAAGTGAAATACTTTTTTCGTTTCCTTTTAATGCAAATGCTGCTGCATAATGACCTACAAACATAATCTTAATTTTAAATTATACTTTTTAGTGCTTAACCATTATTAAAATTAACTTTTAGCCATTTTTCTCAAAAGCACCCACTGTTTAAACATATCTCTCGCATCTGTTGCAGGATAACCTACAACCGTTTTACCAGCTGCAACATCACTCATAACTCCTGATCCACCGCCTACAACAGCTCCTGAACCAATGGTAAGATGGTCTTTTATGGATGAACTTCCTCCAATAATAACTCCATCACCCAAGGTAACAGAACCTGCCAAACCACTACTCCCTGCCATAATACAAGAACGCCCCAAAACACAATTATGTGCAATTTGCACTAAATTATCAATCTTACAACCATCACCAATTATTGTTGAACTAAATTTGGCCCTATCTACGGCAGAATTGGCTCCAATTTCAACTTCATTCCCAATTATTACATTACCTATATGAGGAATTTTCACCAACCCTCTACCGTCTTCACTTGGTCTATACCCAAACCCGTCTGCTCCAATACTTACATTATTATGAAAAATACAAAGACTCCCAATTTCACAGCGTTCTCTAATTACCGTTCCTGACCAAATAACGGTATGGTCTCCTATCTTGGTTTCATCAAAAATAGTAACGTTAGGATACAAAATTACTTCTTCACCCAAAATAACATCTTTTCCCACATAACAATTTGCCCCTATTTTACATCCACTGCCTATAACGGCCGATTTATGAATAACTGCTGTTTCATGTATTTCATTATCAAAATGAGGCGGATTAGGATTAAATAATTCCAATATTTTTGCCATTGCTAAATCAGCATCTTTCACTTTAATCAATGCTCTATTTTCTCTAGGTTCAACAACTAAATTATCGTTAACAATTGCTACAGAAGCATTTGACGTTTCCCATAAATGAATGTATTTTTTACTTCCTATAAAACTAATTTGATTTGCAGTTGCTTTTTGTAATTCTTCAGATCCACTAATTTTTTGATTGGTAGCACCAATAATTTCTCCCTTTAGAATTTCGTTGATTTCCTGTATTGTAAATAATTTCATTAATATTAAATTGTTGTTAAAATCCAGTATGGATATAAATTGAGTTTGCTAAATATATTAATAAATTTAGAGTGATGAGCTTTCTCATTCATTTAATTAATTTTTTTTATACTTAAAATTCAAAATTTGTATAAAACTTCAACTGTAATATCTACTCTATTTCAATCTAAATTCTGTATTTTGCAAACTTCAAATTCAATTATAAATGAAGGTATGTATTGCTGAAAAACCAAGTGTTGCTCGCGAAATCGCCGCCGTATTAGGAGCTTCTACTAAACGAGATGGTTATTTTGAAGGAAACGGTTATGCTGTAACCTATACTTTCGGACATTTATGCACCTTATTTGAGCCTAGTGATTACAAACCGCATTGGAAAAGTTGGAATTTAAACAATTTACCAATGCTTCCAGAAAAATTCCAAACCAAAGTTTCTGATAATCAAGGAATTCAAAAACAATTTAACATTGTAAAAAGCCTATTTGAAAAAGCAGATGTTATTATAAACTGCGGTGATGCGGGTCAGGAAGGTGAATTAATTCAGCGTTGGGTTATTAATGAAGCTGGCTATAAAGGTAAAGTTAAACGTTTATGGATTTCTTCACTTACTACAGAAGCAATTAAAGAAGGTTTTCAAAATTTGAAGCCTTCAGAAAATTATGACAATTTATACTACGCCGGATTTTCTAGAGCTATTGGAGACTGGCTTTTGGGCATAAATGCAACTAGATTATACACGCTAAAATATGGTGGCTACAAGCAAGTTTTATCTGTTGGAAGAGTTCAAACTCCTACATTAGCAATGGTAGTAAACCGATTTAAAGAAATTCAAAATTTTACACCTCAACCTTATTGGGAATTACAAACGTTATACAGAGAAATACTATTTAATTATGAAGAAGGGCGTTTTTTAAAAAAAGAAGATGGTGAAATTTTAGCCAATAAGGTAAAAGAAAGTGATTTTGAGATTGTATCTACTACTAAAAAAGCTGGGAAAGAATATGCTCCAAAGTTATTTGATTTAACAGGTTTACAAGTTTATTGCAATAATAAATTTGGTTTTTCAGCTGATGAAACCTTAAAAATAGTTCAGAAATTGTACGAGCAAAAAGTTGTTACATATCCAAGAGTTGACACCACCTTTTTACCAAATGATGTATATCCAAAAATCAAAGGTATTTTAAAAAAACTAACAAATTATAATGCTTTAGTTCAACCCTTGTTAGGTAAGAAAATAAGAAAATCTACTAAAGTATTTAATGATAAAAAAGTAACTGATCATCACGCTATTATTCCAACAGGAATTCAAATTAAGTTACAATACAACCAACAGCAGGTTTATAATATTATTACCAAACGTTTTATTGCTGTTTTTTATGATGATTGTAAGATTTCAAATACTACCATAATTGGTAAAGCTGCTGATATTCACTTTAAAACTACCGGAAAAGAAATTATAGAAAAAGGGTGGCGAATTGTTTTTGATACTTCGACTCCGCTCAGTGCAAAAGTAACATCTAAAGAAAAAACAACTACTGGAATTTTACCAACATTTATAAAAGGCGAAAAAGGAAGTCATATCCCATCCTTTATTGAAAAACAAACAAAACCTCCAAATCAATTTTCAGAAGCAACACTTTTGAGAGCTATGGAAACTGCAGGTAAACATGTTGATGATGAAGCCTTACGAGAATTGATGAAAGAAAATGGAATTGGGCGTCCATCTACCAGAGCTAATATTATTGAAACATTGTTTAAACGAAATTATATTGAACGAAAAAAGAAACAATTACTACCAACACTAACAGGAATACAATTGATTGAAATTATTCAAAATGAATTATTAAAATCGGCTGAATTAACCGGAAGATGGGAAAAAAGGTTGAAAGAAATTGAAAAAGGAACTTTCAACGCAGGAACTTTTATCAAGAATATGAAAAAAATGGTAGATGACTTGGTGTACGAAGTACGCTCAGAAAAATTGAAGGCTAATATTTCTTACAATACTACTAGTAAATCAACTTCTAAAAAGACACTGAAAAAAACTACTGGAATTTCAGCTTTTAAATGCCCCAAATGCAACAAAGGTACCATCATAAAAGGCAACACAGCTTATGGCTGTAGCAATTATAAAAATGGATGTGATTTTAAACTTCCATTTACATTCCTAAACAAAAAAATATCTGAAAATCAATATGTGAGATTGCTCAAAAAAGGATGTACTGTAAATTTAAAAGGCTTTAAAACTAAAATTGGTAAAGTGGAAGGATTGGTTCGTTTTGATGAGAATTTTAACTTAAAATTAGAAGAAAAGAACACTTCGACTTCGCTCAATGCAGGAACTTCGACTTCGCTCAGTAACCGCAAAAATGTGATTAAAAAAATTAATTGTCCAAAATGTAAAAAAGGAACAATTCTAAAAGGGAAAACTGCCTATGGTTGTAGCAACTACAAAAATGGATGTGATTTTGTTTTTAGTTTTGATACAATTCGAAAAAAAGCCAAAGGAAAAGCACTTACAAAAGAATTAGTTTATACTATTTTAAATGAAGCATACAAACAATAAGCATCATCATTTTATCTTATTTAAACCTTATGGCTATTTAAGTCAGTTTGTAAATAACCAAACTCGGAGAAAAAATAAAAAAATGCTAGGTGAATTATATGATTTCCCTGAAAATACTATGGCAATAGGAAGACTTGACGAACATTCAGAAGGCTTATTACTACTAACCACTGATGGAAAAATGAGTGAATATATTAGAAGTTCTAAAATTGAAAAAGAATACTTTGCGCAAGTAGATGGAGAGATTACTCAAGAAGCCATTCAAAAACTAAAAAATGGTGTAGAAATTAATACTGAAATTGGTAAATATATAACAAAACCATCTATAGTTTTCAAACTTGCAGAATCTCCACAACTTCCTAAAAGAGTCAAAAAGATTAGAGACGAACGACATGGGGCTACAAGTTGGATTTCAATTACACTTCGAGAAGGTAAATTTAGACAAGTACGAAAAATGACTGCAGTTGTTGGATACCCAACCCTGCGTTTAGTTAGAGTTAGAATTGGAACAATTCATATCAATAATATGCTTGCTGGTGAAGTGAAAGAGACAAATTCATTTATATAGCTGTAAAAATTGATATCTTTATTTTTTAACTTACTTTCAGTTAAACTTCTGTTAAACATAAATTCAAAAAATACATTTATAAAAAAATTCTTAAATTGTTTCACTATTTAACAACTAACCTATTTTAACATGGTAACACTTCGAATTAATGGAGAAAAGCACACTATTGATGTGGCTCCAGATATGCCTTTACTTTGGGCAATTAGAGACATTATTGGGCTTACAGGCACAAAATATGGCTGTGGAAAAGGCCTGTGTGGATCTTGTAAAGTTTTATTAGACAATTCCCCAGTGCAATCGTGTGTAATACCTGTTTCAGCTGCTATTGGAAAAAATATCTTAACCATTGAAGGAACTTCTGAAAATTTACAATTGCTTCAAGAGTCATGGGTAACATTAAACGTACCTCAATGTGGATTTTGCCAACCCGGACAATTAATTGCTGCGACTGCTTTATTAGATAAAAATGAAAATCCTACCGATAAAGACATTGAAGAAGCAATGATTGGAAATATTTGCCGATGCGGAACCTATCAACGCATCAAAAAAGCGATTCACAAAACTGTTGAACTTAAAAACCAACACTCATGAGTACTATAAAAAATATAAGTCGTAGAACTTTTGTAAAAAGTATTGGTTTGGCTTCAGGAGGTTTAATTTTAGCGTGTAACACTTCTGTATTTTCAGAAAAAGAAATTACAAAAAACTTAGTAGACTTCAATCCAAATTTGTTTGTTCAATTAAATTCTGATGGAAGCTTAATTTTAATTGCTTCACGTTCAGAAATGGGAAATGGTGTACGCACTTCATTAACCTCAATTATTGCTGATGAAATGGAAGCTGATTGGAATAAAGTTATTGTTAAACAAGCCACTGGTGATGCTAAATATGGCGATCAAAATACCGATGGTTCTCGCAGTGTTCGTTACCTGTACGAAACTATGCGAAAAATGGGTGCCATGGCTAAAGCAATGTTAATTTCTGCAGCAGCAAAAAAATGGCAAGTTCCAGGGAGTGAATGTACTGCTAAGAATCATTTTGTTACGCATTCAAGTGGAGAAAAAATAGGATTTGGTGATTTAGTAGAAATAGCTAAAACTTTAGAAACCCCTAAAGAGTATGTTTTAAAATCACCAAAAGATTTTAAATACATAGGAAAAAAATTAAGAAGTATTGATGCCGAAGACTATGTTAAAGGAAAAGCCATTTTTGGGTTAGACAAACGTCTACCAAATATGAAGTTTGTTGCAATTGCTCGTTGTCCCGTTACTTTTGGTACAGTAAAATCTTTCGACAAATCTGAAGCCTTAAAAGTAGCTGGCGTTGAAGCTATTATTGAAATTCCCCGAGTTGAAAAACCATTTGGGGCATTGGGAGGTGTTGCCGTAATTGCTTCTAACACTTGGGCAGCTTTTAAAGGAAAAGAAGCCTTAAAAATTGAATGGGATTTTGGTGACAACAAAAGTTACAATTCTAAAACATATATGGCTGAAATTACAGCCAATGTTCATAAACAAGGTAAAGTTGCTAAAGATGTTGGCAATATTAATAAAGCCTTTAAAAATGCTCATAAAATTATAGAAAGTACTTATCAATTACCACACTTGTCACACGCACCAATGGAAGTTCCAAATGCAGTAGCTTGGGTTCAAGGTGATAGTTGTGAAGTTTGGGCACCAACACAGGCTCCACAAACAACTAGGAAAGAAGTGATAGATTATTTAAAAACTTCTGAAGAAAAAGTAACCATCAATGTGACTTTTTTAGGTGGTGGTTTTGGACGAAAATCGAAACCCGATTATGTTGTTGAAGCGGTGATGCTTTCCAAAGAATTAAATGCTCCTGTTCAAGTAGTTTGGACACGTGAAGATGATATAAAACATGATTATTACCACACAGTAAGCGCACAATACTTAAAAGCTTCCTTAGATAAAAATGGAAATGTAACAGGCTGGTTGCACCGGTTTGCATTGCCTTCAATTGTATCAACATTTTCACCCGGCGTAGATTATGCCGCAGGATTTGAAATTGCAAGTGCTTCCAATATTCCGTTTGATATTAAAAATATGAAAATTGAAGTAGGCAAAGCTCTAGCTATGGTTAGAATTGGATGGTTGCGCTCCGTTATTAATATCCCTCACGGATTTTCAGAAAATGTTTTTGCTGATGAATTAGCCTATGCGGCAAACAAAGACCCTTTAGAATTTAGATTAAATTTAATTGGAAAGGATAGAATTGAAGACACACAAAATGAGATAAAATACAATACAGCACGACTTAAAAACGTTTTAAAAATTGTAGTCAAAAATGCTGAATGGGGGAAACAACTTCCCGAGAATCATGCATACGGATTAGCAGTACATTATAGTTTTTATAGCTATGTAGCTTCTATCGTTGAAGTATCCGTAATTAATAAAAAAGTAAAAGTACACAATGTTTTCACTGCTATTGACTGTGGTACTGTGGTTAATAAAGATACTGTAAAAGCGCAAATGGAAGGGTCAGCAATTTTTGGAATGTCATTAGCTTTTTATGGTAAAATTACGGCTAAAGATGGTGCTATTGAACAAAGCAACTACGACAATTACAAAATGATAAGAATGCATGAAATTCCGAAAGTTCATGTTGAGATTGTTGAAAGCTCAGAAAAACCAACTGGTGTTGGAGAACCTGGCGTACCCGTAATTGCACCAGCAATAGTAAATGCTATTTTCAAAGCAACAGGAAAAAGATACCACAATTTACCGTTATCTGATTACGGATTAGTTTAATTTTCTTATGAATAATTGGATAGAATTATTATACGAGTTTAAACAGAAAAATCAACCTGTTGCATTGGTAACTATTACAAAAGTTCTTGGCTCTGCTCCTTGTAAAATATCATCAAAAATGATTGTTACCAAACAAAATAAAATTTTTGGAACAATTGGGGGTGGAAAATTAGAGTTTCAAGTTATTGATGAGGCTGTGGTTGCAATTAACGAAAATAAAATAAAAGAATTTTCATATACTTTAGGACCTGAATTTGAACAATGTTGCGGTGGTAAAGTTGAATTAATTATTGAACCTATGAACCAAACTCCTGAATTATTTTTATTTGGTGCCGGACATATTGGCATTGAGTTATGTACTATTTTAAAAGATACTCCATTTAATATTACTTTATTAGATACTCGTAAAAACTGGAAAAACAATATTGAAATTGATAACAATATCTCATTTTCTGATATCCCTTTTGATTTGTATAAACACAAAGTAAATTGGGGTGAAAACTGCTATGTGGTTATTATGACTCACGATCATAAACTAGATTTTGAAATTACTGCTTTGGCCCTACATTCTAAAACCAACTATATCGGCTTAATTGGAAGTAAAACCAAGAAGAACAAGTTTAATAATTTATTAAAAAAAGAATTAAATTTTGAAGCTGGAATTTCACCCGTCCACTGTCCGGTTGGATTAGATATTGGTGGTCACACCCCAAAAGAAATTGCCATAAGTATTGCGGCTGAATTATTGAAAGAGTATTATGGTAAATGATACTGTTTTTATTTTGTTGGCAGGAGGAAAATCAGAGAGAATGGGTGTTGACAAAGGTTTGCTAAAATACCAACAAACTTTTTGGATTATAGAACAATTGCTTAGAATTTCAAAAACAACAATTTCTGAAGTTTTTATAGGATTAGGATATAACTATCAACATTATTTCAAAGCAATTCCTTGGTTTAAGAATGCGCTATTAAACCCAGTCAACTTTAATGGACTTACTATAAGTGTTGTTCTTAATAAACACCCTGAGCTAGGTTCATTTGCTACATTACAATCTGTTTTAACAGGAATTAAAGCATCCCGTAATATTCTTTTAAATCCTATTGATATTCCTATTTTAAATTTTAAAGAATTGTATAAAATAGTTGAAACCTGTAATACAATTGTTATTCCTAGTTTTAAAGGTAAAAATGGACATCCTATAAAAATAAATTCTACCTTTTGGAAACAATTACTTACGGTAGATTTAAAAAATGAAGATGCTCGATTGGATTACCAACTAAAAAAACTTCCTGCCAAAGACATTTCTTTTATAAAAGTTGATGATGATTCTATAATTGAAAATTTAAATACGAGGCAAGAATGGATTTGTTTTCTGAAGAAAAATATGTAAATACAACTTAGTATTCTAATTATTTTAAAATTATATTGTAATTTCAGCTTCTAATTATAGATTTATACAATGAAAAAACTTCTTCTAATTTGCTTTCTCTCAAATATTTTTTTTAGTCTTGCTCAGGAACGTATTCAATTAAATACCCAAATAAAAAAATCTATTGAAGAGCTTAAAGAGTTCGTTGCAATTCCAAACGATGCTCTGAATAGTAACGATATTCAACAAAATATAATATGGCTTACTACTAAATTTAAAGCTAGAGGTTTTAACGTTAAAGTACTAAAAACTGAAGGATTGCCTTTGTTTTTTGCTTCATTACCAATACAAGAAAATAAGCCTACAGTATTATTTTATATGCATTTTGATGGGCAATCTATAGATGCTTCCAAATGGGAACAAAAAAATCCTTATACAATAGTTTTAAAAGAGCAAAGTAAAACTGAGTGGGAAGAATTGAATTGGAATGAATTAAACAAAACTATGAATTATAATTGGAGGCTTTTTGGAAGATCTACGTCAGATGATAAGGGTCCTATTGTTATGCTACTTAACGCTATTGATTTACTCAAAAAAAACAATAAAGAAATTCCTTTTAATGTAAAAGTTATTTTAGATAGCGAAGAGGAAAAAAGTAGCAAACCATTACCGAAAGCAGTTGCAGAAAATCGTGCACTTTTAAATGCTGATTTTTTAATTATAAACGATGGTCCAGTACATCTTTCAAAAAAACCTACATTGGTCTTTGGTTGTAGAGGAATAACAACATTATCGCTTACTACTTACGGACCAATTACGCCACAGCATAGTGGACATTATGGTAATTACGCACCAAACCCTGTTTTTAAGATGGCTCATCTTTTAAGCAGTATGAAAGATAAATATGGGAAAGTTCTTATCAAAGGCTATTATGATGGTATTGTAATAGATAAAACTACAGAGAAAATACTAAAAAGTGTGCCAGATGATATCACAACGCTGCATAACACACTTGCAATAAAATCTCCCGAAACTGTTGGTCGTTTTTATCAAGAATCTTTACAATACCCTTCTTTAAATGTTCGAGGAATTTCATCGGGTTGGGTTGGAGAAAAATCAAGAACCATTGTGCCTGATAAAGCAACTGCAGAAATTGATATACGATTGGTTCCTGAAACAGATGGAAACACCTTAAAAAGTTTAATAAAAAAGCATATTAAAAATCAAGGATATTATATCACTTCAAAAGAGCCTACACTAGAAGAACGAAGAAACTATGCAAACATTATAACTATAAAAGAAGGTTCTGTTACCAAACCTTTTAGAACAGATTTAAATAACCCTTATGGTATATGGATTGACAATGTTTTAAGTTCAACTTTTAATAAAGATGTTGTTAAAATTAGAATAATGGGGGGAACGGTACCTATTTCACCATTTATAAATGAATTGAAAATCCCTGCTTTTATTGTACCTCTAGTAAATCCGGATAATAACCAACATAGCCCTAATGAAAATCTTGAAATTGGACAAATTGCTTATGGAATACAAACATTTTACGCTATTTTAAGTACGGCTATTAATTAAATGCTTCAGGGTTTTCTACAACGTGATATCTTGGATCATCAATATCATTTATAATGATCTCTTTAAATTTGGGATTGCTTTTATATAGTAACTGCTTGCACTCCTCACTTAAATGTTTTAAATAAATAGTTTTTCCAGCTGACTGGTATTTTTCAACTATGTTAGAAACTGCTTCTAACGCTGAATGATCACTAATTCGTGATTCAATAAAATCTATTTCAACACTTTCAGGATCATTTTTAACATCAAATTTTTCATTAAAGGCAGCAATTGACCCAAAAAATAGCGGCCCCCAAATCTCATATACCTTTGTTCCATCATTTCTCACCGTTTTACGAGCTCTAATTCTCTTTGCATTTTCCCAAGAGAAAACCAATGCGCTTACAATAACCCCGGTAATGACTGCAATTGCTAAATCAAAAATAACCGTTAATGCTGAAACCAATACCAACACAAATAAATCTGTTTTAGGAATTTTATTTATAATCCTAAAACTACTCCAGGCAAAAGTTCCAATAACAACCATAAACATAACTCCAACCAATGCTGCAATAGGCACTTGTTCAATATATGATGATCCAAATACTATGAAAAACAATAACATTAATGCTGCTACAATACCAGATAGTCTCCCTCTACCTCCTCCTTTAATATTTATAATAGACTGACCAATCATGGCACAGCCACCCATTCCGCCAAATAAACCTGTAATAATATTTGCACTCCCTTGTGCTACACATTCCTTATTTCCATTACCACGAGTTTCAGTTAAGTCATCAATTAAATTTAAGGTCATTAATGATTCTATTAAGCCAATGGCAGCCAAAATTAATGCATAAGGAAGAATAAATGTAATAGATTCCCAAGTAAACGGAATTTTAGAAAATGTTTCTAAATGCAATATTGGTAACCCCCCTTTTAATCCTTCTCCACCTCCATCTTTTATAAATGAACCAACCGTTGCTACATCTAAATTTGCTAAAATTGCAATAGTACTTACTACAATTATTGCTATTAAGGCTTCTGGTAATTTTTGAGCCTGTTTAATTTTTGGCAAACCCCACATAATAAGCATTGTTAAGGCGACCAACCCAATCATAATGTATAATTGATTTCCTTGTAGCCAAATTTTATTTCCTTCTACTGTTTTTTTGAACATTCCTAACTGAGAAATAAAAATAACAATTGCCAAACCATTTACAAATCCCATCATAACAGGATGCGGAATTAATCGAACAAATTTCCCCAATTTTAAAACCCCTGCTAAAACCTGAATAATCCCCATTAAAATTACAGTAGCAAATAAATAGTATAGTCCCAAATTTTCATCAGGGTTTCCCATAGCATTACCTTTAGCTACAAGCGTAACCATTACAACAGCCAAAGCACCCGTAGCACCTGAAATCATACCAGGTCTACCACCAAAAACAGCTGTAATTAAACCAACCATAAATGCGGCATATAAACCTACTAACGGATCTACCCCCGCCACAAAGGCAAAAGCAACTGCTTCAGGAACCAATGCTAATGCTACTGTTACCCCAGAAAATATATCATTTCTAACATTGGTAACTCGCTTTCTAATAAATTTAGCCATAGATGTTTATTTACAAAAAGCGGCAAATATAGGGTAATTATATGAATTGATATAGAATAATTGTGACTGATGATGATTTACACATAACAGACTGAGAATCCACCACATAATAACAATTGAGACTCATTTTTAAAACAAAAGTTTTATATTCTCGTATGTATTAAGAAGTGCTTTTTTTGTTTCAGCTTTATTTTTAAAAACCACTTGAGTTATGGCTTCCTCTTCCTGCGGTTTTAATTTTCCATTAAAATTAGTATTCATTAAAAACCAATACGTGATTTTTAAAATAATTTTATTTTTATGCTTAAATATGTGATATGTAGTTTGTAATTCTTTTTCAATTTTTAAATCTGTAATACCGCATTCTTCCTCAACCTCTCTAATAGCACATTGCGCTATAGACTCACCTTTTTCTATTTTACCTTTTGGCAAATCCCATTTATGAAACCTGTAAATAAAGAGCACATCATTATTTGCATTTAAAACCTTACCTCCAGCGGCTTCCTGAATAGTGAATTTTAATTTAAATTGTTCCCAACACTCTTCTACACTATCACATAACAAGTAAATTCTCTTGTGTTTATTTTGAAAAAATTCTTCTACAATTTTTAAAACAGTAACACTTTTGAACTCTATTTCTTCAAAACCTGTTGAAATCTTCTTATTATCTGTCAAAATTATTGGACAGTCATTCACAAAAACTTTATACATTTGCATTATGGTTATGAACAAAGATACTGCAAAAAAAACTGCTGAAATTTTATTGCAAATAAAAGCTATTAAATTACAGCCAAAAGAACCTTTTACCTGGGCTTCAGGATGGAAATCGCCTATTTATTGTGATAATAGAACTACGTTATCATATCCAAAAATAAGAACTTATTTAAGAGAAAATTTAGCTAAAATTATTGAAGATGAATACGGAAGGCCTGATGTGATTGCCGGAGTTGCTACAGGTGCTATAGCTATTGGTGCTTTAGTTGCCCAACAATTAAATATACCTTTTATTTATGTTAGGCCCGAAGCAAAAAAACACG
The DNA here is from genome assembly GCA_021647265.1 of Lutibacter sp. Taxonomy (GTDB): domain Bacteria; phylum Bacteroidota; class Bacteroidia; order Flavobacteriales; family Flavobacteriaceae; genus Lutibacter. Next base: position 7,177 of record JAKIVA010000016.1, on the reverse strand, counting down.
GGAGAAAAAATCAGATTGAAGGCTTTTTGGAAAAAAATAAAAATGTTGTAGTAGTTGAAGATTTAATTAGTACTGGTAAAAGTAGCCTCAATGCAGTTGCTGCTCTAAAAGAAGAAGGAGCCAATGTAAAAGGAATGGTTGCTATTTTTTCGTATGGATTTGATGTTGCTGTTAATAACTTCAAAGCAGCCAATGTAAAATTAAATACATTGAGTGATTACAACCATTTATTAGAACAATCGATTGACAGTAATTATATTTCACAAAATGAATTAGACACACTTCAACAATGGAGAGAAAACCCAAGTAAATGGAAACAATAAACAGAAAAACATGAATTTAGAAAGCAAAAAAACAATTATTAACAAATCTCAAAAAGAATTCTTTGAGTTTTTAAGTAATCTGGAAAATTTCAGACAACTAATGCCCGAGAATATAGAAAAATTTGAAGTAGATGGAGAGTCGTTTATTTTTAGTTTAAAAGGTATGCCCGAAATTAGACTCGTAGTAAAAGAAAAACAAGAATTCGACAAAATTATTTTAGGAGCTGCAAGCAGCAAGTTAAATTTTACTTTAATAACTTTAATAAATAAAATTTCTGATAACAGTTGCGAAACCCAATTATTATTTGAGGGAGATTTTAACCCTATGATGGCAATGATGGTAAAAAAACCACTTCAAAAATTCATTAATACTTTATCAGAAAAGGCGGAAAATTTATAACAACTTCACTTTTAACAACTTGCAAATTTAATTTCTTTTAAGTTGAATTTGCAAGTTTTTTTGTTCTCTAATTCAACTACTAGCCTGCCACTTTCACTGATATCAATAATTTTGCCTAAAAAAATCTCCCCTTTCTTATCTTTAAACATTGTAGGTTTATTATAATTGTACAGTGAATTTATATAAAGATTTTTTAACGTTTTAAATTCTTTTTTCTCGACATAGCGAACATAGAATTTAATCATTTTAATAAGATGTCTCAATAACTCATCCATATCGTAATTATTCCCTGAAATATTTTTTAAAGAAGTAACATTTTCTATACTTTCTGGAAAAACTTTTTGGTGAACATTTAAACCTACACCAATAACTGATTGTTTGATAAAATTACCCCTAAGTATATTTTCAATTAAAATCCCAGCAACTTTATTATTCACTGACAAAATGTCGTTAGGCCATTTGATTTTTAGGGATGAGCTAATACCGTTCTTTATAGATGCTAAAATACCTAAAGATACAGCCATACTTAAATAAAATTGATTTTGAACTTTAAAATCTTTAAATTTAATTAAAATACTGAATGTTAAGTTTTTACCTTTTTCAGATAACCAACTTGTACCTAATTGACCTCTCCCTTTAGTTTGGTGATTGGCCACAACAACGGTATAACTTTCAATGGCTATTTCATTTGAAAGCTTCTTAATGTAAGAATTTGTGGAATCAATGGCATCAAGTTTGATTATATTCATATAGAAATTAAAATTTTAACAAAGTTATTTAAAACCAAATTTATCATAAAAAAGTAATAACTTTGCAGCAATCTAAATAAAAATTAATGACAAAAAAAAATGTAAGTGCAGACGGCTTAATTGCAGTAATATTAAAGGCTATTGATGAGGTAAAAGGATTAGACATTCAACTGTTAGATTTAAGAGAAATTGAGAACACTGTTTGCGATTATTTTATTATAAGTACAGGAACATCCAATACGCATGTAAATTCCATTTCTGGTGCTATTCAAAAACGGGTTGGTAAATTAAGTAAAGAAAAACCTTGGCATGTTGAAGGTGAAGGAAATGCGGAATGGATATTATTAGATTATGTGAACGTTGTAGTACATGTTTTTCAAAAACATATTCGTGACTATTATGATATTGAAAGTCTTTGGGGTGACGCCAAAATAACTGAAATTGCTTCATCTAACTAAAAAGTTTTAAAAAAATTATTGAAATAAAAAATATGAATCCAAATAAAAAGAATACATCAAATAATAAAAACATAAAAACACCCAAATTTAATCTCTATTGGATATACGGTGTTATCTTCGTGTTATTTATTGGTTACCAGCTTTTTAACGATGGTAACATGTCTTCAAGAAATTTAAGTCAAAATGAATTTAAAACAATTCTTGAGGCCAATGATATAGACAAAATAATGATTGTTAATAGAGATGTTGCAAATATCTATATCAAAAAAGAAGCATTAGAAAAAGAAAAATATAAAAAAGATAAGGGTTCCTTATATACTAGCAATTCACCTTTATATTTTTATGACTTTGGAGATTTACAAAATTTTGAAAAAGAGTTAAAGGCAGAGAAAGAAGCTAAAAATCTTGACTTTGACACCTCTAACGTTGAAAGAACAAACCTTTTAGATCAAATTTTCATGTATTTACCATTTATCTTTTTAATTGGTTTATGGATTTATTTTATGAAAAGAATGTCTGGTGGAGGAGCTGGTGGAGGAGGTCAAATTTTCAGTATTGGAAAATCTAAAGCAAAATTATTTGATCAAGATCAAAAGGTGAAAACTTCATTTAAAGATGTTGCAGGTTTAGAGGGAGCAAAAGAAGAAGTACAAGAAATTGTAGACTTTTTAAAAAGTCCCGATAAATATACTGCTCTTGGAGGTAAAATTCCAAAAGGAGCATTATTGGTTGGCCCTCCAGGAACGGGTAAAACCTTATTAGCTAAAGCTGTTGCTGGCGAAGCTCATGTACCCTTTTTCTCTCTTTCTGGATCAGATTTTGTTGAAATGTTTGTTGGAGTTGGCGCTTCAAGAGTACGTGATTTGTTTAAACAAGCACAACAAAAAGCACCTTCAATTATTTTTATTGATGAAATTGACGCAGTTGGAAGATCACGTGGAAAAAATAATATTACAGGGGGTAATGATGAACGAGAAAACACACTAAATCAACTATTAACTGAGATGGATGGTTTTGGTACAGATACAAATGTAATTGTTTTGGCTGCTACCAACCGCGCTGATGTTTTAGATAAGGCATTATTACGTGCTGGACGTTTTGATCGTCAAATTTATGTAGACTTACCTGATTTAAATGAGCGTGCTGCAATATTTAAGGTACATATCAAACCTTTAAAACTTAGCAAAGATGTTGATATAGATTTTCTATCTCAACAAACCCCCGGCTTTTCAGGTGCTGATATTGCTAATTTATGTAATGAAGCTGCCCTTATTGCTGCTCGACAAAGTAAAAAAGCTGTACATCATCAAGATTTTTTAGATGCGGTTGATAGAATAGTTGGCGGACTTGAAAAGAAGAATAAAATTATTGCTCCTAAAGAGAAGAAAACCATTGCATACCACGAAGCTGGTCATGCAACTGCTAGTTGGATGTTAGAACATGCAGCTCCTCTTGTTAAAGTTACTATTGTTCCCAGAGGGCAATCATTGGGAGCTGCTTGGTATTTACCTGAAGAACGCCAAATTGTGCAATCTGAACAAATGTTGGATGAGATGTGTGCAACACTTGCTGGTAGAGCTGCTGAAAAATTAATGTTCAATAAAATTTCTACTGGTGCGTTAAACGACCTTGAAAAGGTTACGAGACAAGCAAGAGCAATGGTTACAATTTATGGTCTGAATGAAAAAATTGGAAATTTGACTTATTATGATTCATCTGGTCAATCAGACTATAACTTTACGAAACCTTATAGTGAAAAAACAGCTCAAATAATTGATGAAGAAATTTCTAAAATTATTGAAGAACAATTTGAAAGAGCCGTTCAAATATTAGCTGTAAATAAGGATAAATTAACAACTCTGGCTGAGTTATTACTTGAAAAAGAAGTAATTTTCAAAAAAGATTTAGAAGTAATTTTTGGTAAAAGTCCTTTTGAGAGAAAAGATAATATAACCATTAAAAAAGACCCTGAAAATATTAAAGACAAAACAAGTTCTGAAAATTCATCAAAAACACAAGAGTAAATTCATATCTTTTTTATAATTTTGAGGTTATTCAAAAAAATAATGAGTTTTTTAAAAAAATTATTTAGCAACCCAAAAGATAAAAAACCTGAAGAGCCAGTATTAAACTTAGAAAGTTTATCACTTGATCAACAATTTGTGAAAAACTTTTTAAAAAATAATGGCAAGTTCCTCTATTGTACAACTTTAGAGGAAGTGACCTCAAATTTGACAAATATAATCCAAGAAAACTCTTGGGAAACTATTACCTGTAATGATTATGATTTACTAAAACTTATCAAAACACTTCCAATAAATATTATTGAAACTAACCAAAACTCATTTCCTTTTTTTGTAAGCTGTGAACACTTAATTGCTGAAAATGGTAGTATTTTATTTTCATCAAACCAGTTAAAAGAATCTAAAATTTCTGAGTTAACTGAGAATTTTATTGTTTATGCAACCACAAGTCAATTAGTGAAAACAAATGATGATGGCTTAACCGGTATTAAATCTAGGTATCAAGGTAACATTCCAAGTAATATTAGTGCAATAAAAAATTACAGCCCTAATTCTAAAAATATTGATTTTATGAATTATGGGAATACAAACGCAAAAAACTTATATTTGCTATTGTTTGAAGATTTATAATTTATGGAAAACCTTTTAAAACGTGCACTTTCAGGACTTGTTTTTGTTTGTATTTTAGTATTCTCAATTCTATATAGTAAAATATCATTTATAGTACTTTTTTTTATTTTGATGATACTTTGCTTATATGAATTTAAAAAGATGATTCAACTTAAAAGTATTTTCCCATACATAATTGGAACATTATTTTTTATTTTTGGAAATATTTTAAACGTAGAAGATGTTCCCTCCAAAATAATTTTTGAATATGTAGGAGTTATGTTATTCTTAACTATTTTTATAACATTTGCTTCTATTCTGTTTGCAAAAAAAGAAGAAGTTATAAGTCATTTAGGTAAAATATTTTTATCAGTAATTTACATTGTTGTCCCATTTACTTTAATTGTTCAAATACCATTTTTAAATGTTACTTTTCACTACGTAAATACAACAATTTTAGGTGTTTTTATTTTAATTTGGACAAATGACACCTTTGCTTTTTTGGTTGGATCAAACATAGGTAAACACAAACTTTTAAAACGAATATCTCCCAATAAAACAATTGAAGGATTTATAGGTGGTATGATTTTTACTTTTATTATGAGTTTTATTTTAGCTACACAATTTATTACACTTTCACTAATTCAGTGGGTTGTTATTGCAGGAATTGTGAGTATATTTGGCGTTTTAGGAGATTTAATTGAGTCTATGTTTAAACGTCAGGCTGGAGTTAAAGACAGTAGTGATTTTATACCTGGACATGGAGGCTTTTTAGATAGGTTTGATAGTGTTATTTTTGCTGCTCCATTTATATTTATTTATTTACAATTAGTTCAATAATTATGTTTCACAAAGAAGGTTTTAAAATAATTTTAATTGCTACGTTTATCCTAGCTATTGGAATTATTTTGTTAGAAAATTTAGTTTCAATTAATTGGTTAAATAAATTATTGGCGCTTGTACTTTTAATTTCCTACTTATTAATTTTACAATTCTTCAGAAACCCTAAAAGAAATACTGTTATAAATGATACTACAATTATAGCACCTGTTGATGGTAAAGTTGTTGTAATTGAAGAAGTTTTTGAAAAAGAATATTTTAAAGATAAAAGAATTCAAATTTCTATTTTTATGTCTCCTTTAAATGTCCATGTAACTAGGTATCCTATTAGTGGAAAGATAACTTTTAGTAAATATCACCCAGGTAAATATCTAGTTGCTTGGCATCCAAAGGCTTCAGAAGAAAATGAACAAACTACAATTGTTATTGAAAACAAAGTGGTAGGTAAAATACTGTACCGCCAAATTGCAGGAGCTGTTGCAAGAAGAATTGTCAATTATGCACAAATAAACAATCAGGTTATTCAAGGCCAAGATGCTGGATTTATTAAATTTGGTTCTAGAGTAGATTTATTTTTACCTTTAAACACTAAAATTAATGTTAAACTAAACGACAAGGTTAAGGGAGGTGAGCAAGTAATTGCTACACTATAATATTTCACTATGGGAAAAGAATTAGATATTGAATTTGAAAAAGCATATAAAATTGCTTGCACTACAAAAATAAAACTTCCTCCAGATATTATGCTTGCTTTTTACGCCAACTATAAACAGGCAACAAAGGGCAATAATTATGAACAACCCTCAGGGAATATTGAATTAAGAAACTCCTTTAAATTAAATGCCTGGTTTCAATTAAGTCATGTCTCAGAGGATGAAGCAAAACAAGAATATATAAATCTCGTAAACAAATATTTAAAATAACTACTAACTATTATGAAAAAACTACATTTAATTGGGTTATTGTTAATAACAATAATAACTATTTCTTCTTGCAAGGAAAGTAAAAAAAAGGAGACAGAACCTTCTAAAAAAGGATATACTGTTGAGCCAAAAACAACAACTATAAATTGGATTGCTTACAAAACTACTAGCAAAACTCCCGTAAAAGGGCAATTCACAGAGGTAACAATTGAACATAAAAATAAAGCCACAACAGTTCTAAATGCCATAAACGGTTTAAAATTTAGCATTCCTGTAAATAGCCTGTCTACAAAAGATACCATTAGAGATAAAAAATTAAAAAAATTCTTTTTTGGAACTATGCAAAATACGGCTGAAATTACAGGAGTTATAACTACCAATAATGAAAACTCTGGTACTGTAAGCTTAACTATGAATAAAATCACACAGACATTACCAATAAGCTATACAATTAATGACCAAATGATTACAATTGAAGCCGTTATGAATTTAGATAATTGGAAAGCTCAATTGGCTTTAAAAGCACTCAATGCTGCATGTAAAGATTTGCATTCAGGTGATGATGGCATCTCTATGACGTGGAGTGAAGTTAAAATTGAAGTTGCTACCTACTTAAAATATGAATAAAAAAACTAAGAGGCTGTCTGAAAAGCAATTATACTTGTCATTTTGTACAAAGTGAAAAATCTCAACATCTTGATATATAAGTGTTTAATTTTAAGACGCAGTATCACATAAACTGTGTAAGTTTAAAAAATAGCTTGGGTCATGACCCAAGCTATTTTTTATTAATTTTAAATTTTATACAGTAATGAAGAAAGAAGAATTATTTAATGATGCGTTTTTAAAAC